>JAMPFR010000054.1 GCA_023664365.1 Acetatifactor muris
ATCCTTTGATTTATATATAAAATCGCCGTCTGAATAACACCACTTACAGTAATCCTCATTATAACTTCCGTCCTTTTCGCGGCTGATTATGCCGTCATCATTTAATGGCATTCCGCAGCATTGGCAAATCAGCTGTCTCGGAGAACCGAGAAGCGCATTGATTGACACATTGAATTTTTGCGACAACAGCTTTAATGTATCTGTGTTCGGCTGCGTCTCCCCGGTTTCCCAACGGCTTACAGCCTGTCTTGTGACCATTACCCGCTCTGCCATCTGATCCTGCGTAAGGTGATTGCTCTCACGCAAATTTTTAAGTATTTCGCGTATTTCCATTATTTCCCCCTTGAACTTGAACTGTTGCATAGATTATAAACCCGCAGGGCTGTTCTTTAAAAGCAACTCTCTGTTGCTGTGAGAGAATACGCAGCTCCCGGTCAAAGCTGCTGCGTATGGATTGGTTCTTTAACCATACGGAAAGGGAGGCGCATGAAATGCCGCAAATTATTCCGCATCCGCATAATCTCAGATCAGTTTACAAAACTCTTCCGGTCCTATACATGGTATATTGCTTTCCTTAAAATCATCACCATTTCTTGTCACAATATAGTCTGCCCGAAAAGCTATTGCACATTCCATTTGCAGACAATCCTCAAAATCCGACACTTTCTCATTCTCCAACGCCCCCAATATTTTAGTTTTATCTATACCCTCCACTTCAAACAATCCACATAAATTATGTAAAAGTCTTCTCCTCTCTCCAATACTATATACTTTGCGCAAAACAAAAAATATATTTGATATGGAATGTGCTGCAATGCATCCCCGCACCCGTTTCTGCCTGCAGGCTATGACAATATCCCTTGCCGCTTTTTCAAATGGCTCCCGGCATAATAAATAATCAAGCAAAATATTGGTGTCAATTAATATTCGCAGCTCCATACTTTTCCTCCCTGTATTTTTCCAACTCTGCGTCATACTCTGAAAGAGGAACTTTTCTTCTAAGACTTTCCAATTCTTCAAACGCCCTGTCCCTTGCCGCCTGATCCTCCGTCCCATACAGCCCGCTTATTCCCTGCATGATCTGAACGATAAAATGCAGTTTGTCTTCCGGCATCTGCTCCAATAGATTTATTGCATCTTTTCTGATTGCTGTCATCCTTCACCACTCCTGTTCAAGCCTATGCTATATAATTTCTGCCATACTCTGATTATTATACTTTACCAATAATTATAATCTATTCCTTATCATTCATGCAACCGGTTTTCGTAAGTTCTTCACTCACCCGCGAACAGAGCCTGCTTTCAAAAACGCCTTCCCCATACCAAACATCACAAAGACAGTTCCCACTCCCATAGACTGCTGAAAGCTGAAAATACCGTTTACCGTATACCCGAGCAGGCAGAGTCCGCAGGCGGCCGCAACGGGATTTTCCTTCCCCTTTTTCAGCAGCTCTCCCATGCCGCAGATCATCATCCCGCCGTACCCCGCAAGCCCGATAAGTCCTGTGTCAACAAGCACCGTCAGCCATTCGTTATGGGCATTGGTCAGCCGCTGGCCGTTGAATATTTCCTTTACATAGGCAAAAATTTCCGGATTTGAACCACTGTCGATATAACTCCACATACAGTCAGGCCCTACACCTGCAAGCTTATGTAAGACGTCCTGAGCCGCAAAGCATTTCCAGCCTGCAGACCAGGTAGCGCCCCGGCTGCTGCCCCAGGCTGCATTAAAGGTAAACAGGCCGTTTTCCGACAGGCTTCCCAAAATGCCCGGCCGCAGCGTATTAGCTGCCGCCAGAAGCAAAATTCCCACGACTGCCGCCACGCTTGCCGAGATCGCTGTCCCCGCCAAAATGCGAAACAGCCTTTTTCTGTATTTCCCTTTTTTTCTGTCTGCCCATACAAAAACCAGCATCAGAATTGACACAGTTGTCATAATGCAGGAAACCGGACCGGAGGTAAATATACTCATAAATCTTCCGGTATAAATTAATTTCCCCGGAAACAGGGTTTTAAACAGGAAAAGTATCAGGCAGCCACCCCACAGCAATACCATTTCCTGCCAGAACACAAGCATCCTGTCACCATCTCCGGCAGACAGCAGGAACATAACCAACAGCACCACCGCCAACGCCGCCAGCCCGCTGTCGCTTCCCTGCAGAACCAGCGACATATATCCCAGCGCCGTATACAGCATCAAAAGCGCTCTCTGCCGACTTTTTGTCCCCTCTCCCAGCCAGAGCAGCGCCGCCCCCGCAAAGACTACCGATACCGCATATCCGCAGTACCAGTTGATATTTCCTATGGTGGAAATATAACCTGCATTTACAAACTCCAGGCCAAAACAGTAGAATCCGAACCGATTCAGACAGCCCATCAGAAACACTGCTCCCGAAGCGGGCAGAGCTATGTAGAAGATCCACTTCCGGGGCGTCCAGAATCGGGATATCAGAAAATAGGCGCATACAAGTATCAGCTGCGGCAGAAGCCCCATATACCAGCCCCTAGCGCCCCAGAGAGCTTCCTCCTTAAAATCTGTGCAGGCATAGGACAGAAGCAGCGCCCCGCAATACAGCAATGCAAAAATATCCGCCGGAGAAATGCCGCTTATACGGCTGAAAATCTGCCGGACTGGAGCCTGTTGGACAGGAACCTGCCGGACTGGAGCCTGCCGGAGAAATGCAGCCAGCCTCGCAAGCAGGCAAAATATAAGAGGAAGGGCCAGAATTTTTCCCAGCCCCACGCTGACCCTGCAGAAAAAGACGGACTTATCCGTACCGATATGGCTGTAGCCCGCCTCGTTATAAAACGGGAATACTCCCAGCATCAATATCAGATAGACACAGACAATATAATCAAGAATGGTTTCCGCCAGCCTCTGCAGGTCTCTCCACAGCGGCCTCCGGCGGCTTTTCTCCCTCTGCATACCCATAGCTTCCTCCCAGGCGCTTGTTTCCCTCTGCGCTTGTTTCCCCTGCGCTTGTTTCCCCCTGCGCTTGTTTCCCCCTGCGCTTGTTCCCCCCTGCGCTTGTTCCCCCCTGCGCTTGTTTCCCCCTGCGCTTGTTTCCCCTGCGCTCATTATATGTCGATTCCGTGTCCCGCGTCAAATGCTTTCCGGCATCCTTTACCGGATGCCTGTGCCGCTTCCGGGCTGCTTTTCATACCCGCCGGGAAGAACGCCGCTCCAGGCTCAAATACGCCTGATAGATAATGATAAAGCCCAGCGGCCCTCCTATAATCCCCCAAAGTCCGAACAGCTTAATTCCCGCATAAATAGAAAGCAAAATAGCCACAGGGGAAACCCCCACCCTTTTTCCAATGAGCCTGGGCTCCAGCAGCTCACGGATAAAAATGCATGCCACATAAAGCAGGATACAGAAAACTGCCCGCACATAATTTCCCAGGAAAAGCTGCTGTAAGCTTATCGGTATCAGCACGATTCCCGTTCCGATAAAGGGAAGCGCATCCAGTATCCCCGCCAGCAGCCCCCAGAGAACGCCGTGGCGGATACCGCTGATTCCAAGCACTGCGGCCCCAAGGGTCCCGATGACACTCATGATAATCACCTGGGCCTTCACATAGGTAGCAATATAGCGGATGATACCGCAGATGATCTCCAGAAACAGGTGGCACTCTTCCCTGTCCAGCATACGGTTCATAATGTCGTCATAATCCTTTGCCAGCAGCACCGTGGCAATCAGGAAGCTGAGCAGAAAGCCGCCGAAGGCCGCCAGCGCCCTGGCGTATTCCAGAGACTGTGACAGCATACCCGGAACCAGCTTTTGCTGAAACCAGTCCATTCCCTCCCGAATGCCCGAAGAAACCGTTTCCTCCAGATAAGCGCCGTCAATCCGAATAGCCCTGCCCACAGTCTCACAGACCTGATGTATTACGGCGTATATGCTTTCTTCCAGAGAATCCAGTCCCGTAAACCATCCGGGCAGGCTTCCCACTATCCAGGAAAAAAGCACCCAGACCAGAATTCCCACAAAGGCACAGGCCACCAGCAGTAAAAGCACCGCCCCCACCTGACGGTGTATTTTCAGCCTGCTCTGCATCTTCTGAAGCAGCGGGCCGAAGATAGTGACAAAGAGCATGGCTGTCAGCACCGGCGCCGTCAGCGGCACAATGTACCTGAGAAAAAAATAAACTGCCCCTGTCAAAAGGAGCAGCGTTAAAATCCTGTTTTCTTTTATTTTTTCCGCCATACTTTAAAACCTCCCCGCCGGATTCCCTGCCGCCTCCGGCAGCGCAGGCAGTCCCTGCTGCTCCGGAAAACGCTTCGGTTTTAGTATGGTTCTTTTTTGTAAAATTATCACTTACCCTTCAAAAAAAGAAAATGCCTCCGACCGGGGCTTTGTCTCAAAGTGCAGCTGCTTACCCGTCACAGGATGTACAAAGCCAAGACTGGCTGCGCACAGGGCAACGGTGCGGATTCCCAGCCTGCGGGAGCATTCCCTTACGGCTTCACCGCCGTATTTTTCATCCCCCAGAAGAGCCATGCCCGCATGGGCCATCTGCGCCCGAATCTGGTGAAACCGCCCTGTTTCAAGCCTGATATCCGCGAGCGAAAGTTCTTCACCGGAAGGTATCCGAACGGTCTGTAAAATCTTATATTGAAGCACCGCTTTTTTCGGTGCGGAGCTGCCCGAACCTCTGATGCCGTTCCGTCGGGCTTCCCCGTTGCTTTCCGGCTTTCCGGCATCGCTCCTTGAGGCTTCCGTATCATTTCCCTGCTTCCCGGCGCCGCTCTCCCCACCGTCTCCGACGCGCTCTATATGGTTCTCTGCGATTACAGCCTTGCCGCCCTGCCGCATATCCCGGTACATATAATCCACCAGTTCGCCTTCTTCCCGGAAGGGTCTTCCATATAAAACGGCATAATACAGCTTATGCAGGGTACGCTCTTCTCCCTGCCCGCCCAGCTGCTTTGTCAGCGCCGCCGCGGCCCCTTTATTTTTTGCAAATACAAGCAGGCCCTCCACAGGCTGATCCAGGCGGTGAATGATGCCAAGATACGGCGGCTTCGTCCCTCCGGATGCCGCTATGTAATTTTTCAATTCGCTGACTACGTCTCCCTGCCCCACCCGGGCTGTCTGGGTGGCAAAGCCCGCCGGTTTCCGGATGACAAGCAAATCTTTATCTTCAAATATGATTTCCGTGTTCACATTGATCCCCCATGCCAGAGTAATTTACTGCATTAAGCGGCAGTTCATTGCGTTTGCGGGTATAAATTGCCGATTGCGGCTCAAATAGATAAACAAGCGTCTTCCTGCTGTAAGTTCCGTCTCAGTCCTCTGGGATAATGGTTTTTCATGATCCCTCCCGACAGCTTTCCCCAGCCCAGGGAAAAACCGTCTACGCAGATCAGATACCAGCCCTTATCCCCTGCCGCCGGAAACGCTTCGCCCCGCAAATACGCGAAAACCCCGGATTCCTCAGAACCAAGGTTCAGCACATGAACCGCCTCCTCCGGCGCCAGTGTCAGCGCCAGCGCATGGGAAGGCTCAAATCTGTTCTTTTTCAGTTCACCCAGATGCAGACCGGCGCGCAGTATCTTCAGACCCTTTAAGTCCGGCATATCCTCCGGCATCAGATAAAGATGATCGCCAAGGCGGACACAGCCCACATGATTCTTACCGCTATCGGAGTGCATCCGTTCCACGCAGGCGTCAAAACAGCCCCCGGTTCTTTCCGCTGCCTTCTCACGCCGCCCCGGCTCTTTCAGCCCTGCGCCGGGAACCTGCCGCAGATTCTCCCGACAGAAGGACAGGTAATCTCCCAGCTCCTTTTCGGGCGCCCGCTGAAACCCCCCGTATTCCAAACTACCGGAGCATTTCCCTTCCCTGAGGCCTTCTCTCCTGCCGCTGCAGCTCCGCAGCCCGGAATCTTCACACACTCTCTCCAGAACCGCTGCAAAATGTCCCTCTCCCCTGACCTTATGGGGCATGAGCCTGATGGTTCCGGCAAGCTGCCCACTGCAATTCTCCAGCCCTGCCTTTTCCGATTCCACCGGCACAAGCCGGAAATCAGGATGCCTGCCTAAGAACCGCTCCACGCTGCCCTCATCCTCTTCCTCCGCAAAGGTACAGGTGGAGTATACAAGCCTGCCGCCGGGGCGCAGCATCTGTGCCCCACAGTCTAAAATCTCGTCCTGCCTGACGGCGCACAGCCTTACGTTTTCCGGGCTCCACTCCTCACAGGCCGCCGGGTTCTTGCGGAACATTCCCTCTCCGGAGCAGGGTGCGTCCACCAGAATTCTGTCAAAATACTCCGGAAACGCAGCAGCAAGGCGCTCCGGCGTTTCATTGGTGACACAGGCGTTTCCGATACCCATGCGCTCCACATTCTCCGACAGTATCTTTGCCCTGGCCGGATGGATCTCATTACAGACAAGGATGCCCTGTCCCTGAAGCTTCGCTGCCATCTGGGTGCTCTTACCCCCGGGAGCGGCGCACAGATCAAGAACCCTGTCTCCCGGCTTTACCTCCAGCAACTCTCCGGGCGCCATGGCGCTGGGCTCCTGAATATAATACACACCCGCCTCATGAAAAGGGTGCTTTCCCGGCTGCAGTCCCGGCTCATAATAGTAGCAGTTTTCCGCCCAGGGCACCGGCGACAGCCGCTCAAGACCCACCTTTTCCTTCTCTGCAGCCGCCACAGGCTCATTGCCCGGCGATACGTTACCTTCAAGGCCGGCCGGGGCCTCCGCCCCGGTCTTTCCTCCCATTCCCGGCTTCAAAGCGTTCAGGCGCAGCGCCTGATGCCTTTCTCCTTCAAAAGCTTTTATAAACTCCTCATATTCATCTCCCAGCATCCGCCGCATTCTGTCTGTAAAAGCCTCCGGAAGCATTCCTTACCACCCTCTTTTATCTGAATTTCTTCTTCATATTTACAGCGGCAATAAACGGCATATCCCTGCACAAACAGATAGACAGTTGTCAGCAGCAGGATCGGCAATGCCTGCGGACTATCCGCCACTTTCCATAGTTTCCGTCGCAAAATTGACTCTGTCTTTATACCTTAAACCTGTACCCCACCCCCCAGATCGTCTCAATATACTGGGGCTTGGCGGTGTCCGCCTCGATTTTCTCACGGATTTTCTTGATATGCACCGTGACGGTGGCAATATCCCCGATAGAATCCATGTCCCAGATTTCCCGGAACAGCTCCTCCTTGGTATACACATGGTTGGGATTTTCCGCAAGAAATGTCAGCAGGTCAAATTCCTTGGTGGTAAAGGTTTTCTCCACTCCGTCCACATAGACCCGGCGGGCCGTCTTGTCAATGCGGATCCCCCGGATTTCCACAATGTCGTTCTGGGGCTTCTGATTGGTGCCCACCAGCCGCTCATACCGCGCCATATGCGCTTTCACCCTGGCAACAAGCTCACTGGGACTGAAGGGCTTTGTCATATAGTCGTCCGCTCCCAGACCCAAACCCCGAATCTTGTCAATATCGTCCTTTTTCGCCGATACCATAATAATGGGAATATTCTTCTCCTCCCGGATTTTCCGGCACACCTCAAAACCGTCTATGCCCGGCAGCATCAGATCCAGAATCACCAGATTATAGTCCCCTGAAAGCGCCGTAGCCAGCCCGTCGTCCCCGTTATTGCAGATGTCCACCTGAAAATCCGACAGCTCCAGATAATCCTTCTCCAAATCTGCGATTGCGACTTCATCCTCAACAATTAAAATTCTGCTCATTTCCGCCTCTCATTCTGCCGCAGCCCTGCGACTCTTTTATATCAGAAAAAACTTCGTTCCCTACTCTCCGGAAAGCTCCATGTATTTCCTCAACACAAAGTGGATACAGGTCCCCTCGCCTTCCTTTCCGGTTGCCCAGATATACCCTCCATGGTCTTCAATAATCTTCTTTACAATGGAAAGCCCGATGCCGCTGCCGCCCTGAGCAGAATTACGGGAAGCGTCCGTCCTGAAAAATCTCTCAAATATTCTGCCCAGATCCTTCTGAGCAATTCCCTTTCCGTTGTCCTCGATCTCGATTCGAATGGAATCCACCTCGTCCAGAATACGGATGTCGATGACTCCGTGGGGTTTATCCATATATTTTATACTGTTGCTGATAATGTTGTTGATAACCTTCTTCATCTGCTCCGGATCGGCGATAACCACCGTGTCCGGGGCTGCCAGATTGGAATAATTCAACTCTATGCCCCGCTGCTCCAGGTCGATTCCTATCTCCTCCAGACAGTCGCCGAAATAGTCCGCCACATTGATACGGTGGAAATTATAGGGAATCCGGTTGTTATCAATGCCGGAATAATAGGTCAGCTCATTAATCAGCCGCTCCATGTCATTTGCTTTGTTATAGATGGTCTTGATATACTTGTCCATCTTCTCCGGCGTGTCCGCCACGCCGTCCATAATTCCCTCCACATAACCCTTGATGGCGGTAATGGGCGTCTTCAGGTCATGGGAAATATTACTGATAAGCTCTCTGTTCTGCTTTTCGTTCTCCTTGTTTTCCTCTGTGGATTCCTTCAGTCTCAGGCGCATGTCCTCATAATTATGGTACAAATCTCCGATCTCGCCCTTCAGATTGGTCTCCAGCGCATACTCGAAATTCCCGTCCTTAATCTTCTGCATAGCCACATTCAGTTCGGTGACGGGATGAAACACTCCCTTATGAATCCACCTGGTAAGCATGACGCTGGTAAAAATCAGAATCAGGAAAATAGCCACAAACATGTCAACCAGCAGATGCCTGGAAATCAATGCGCCGGCTCGTGTTACCACAAAGACACTTCCCGCCGCTCCGTCCGGAAACAGGAAGTCAATCTGCTTTACAAATTTATTATACTCGCCGTAATAGATGCCGGATTCCTGTGAAAGATCCGCGTCCCCGTAGTCCGGAAGCTTCGGCAGAAGAGCCCGGGCCGCCTCCATGTTCCCGGCATAATAAAGCTCCTCACCCTTTCGCACGATGATGTCCGTGGATCTGCGGGCAATCTCCTCATTAATCCGGTTCAGATACTCCTTGTCCGCCAGCCGGGATACATCCGTCCGAGCCTGCTCCTTCAGCACCAAAAAGGTCTTGTCCGTGGTCTCCGTCAGCTCCTGCATATTCTCGTAGCTCAGTTCTCCCCCGGACAGCCCTCCCCGCACGCTGGTAAGATACAGGCCGATTCCGCAGAAAGCAATACTGGTCAGAACCAGCGGCAGCAATATGATTGTGATAAATGTAACCCGAAGTCTCGTCTTAAATTTCATAAACTTTTCTCCTGAGTGGATCTATTATAGCATGGTTTCGGTAAAAAAGTGTAAATTCAAACAAATATTATCATTAAAAAAATCTAAACTTACGATTTCCTTACGATTTTCCTGCATATCTTTACTTTTTTCATGCCAGAGGATAAGATATATACTGTGAAAATTATCGAAGGGGTGTAAAAGTCTTGAACGAGAAAATACTGATTGTGGACGACGAAAAGGAAATTGCGGATCTTGTGGAAGTCTACCTGCAGAACGAAGGCTATCAGGTGCGCAAGTTTTACAATGCCGCAGAGGCTTTTGCCTGCGCAGACGCAGAGGAAATCAGCCTGGCCCTTCTGGATGTGATGCTGCCGGACATGGACGGCTTTGCCCTCTGCCGGAAAATCCGGGAAAAACACCTTTTCCCCATTATCATGCTGACCGCAAAGGTGGAAGATACAGATAAAATCACCGGCCTTACTCTGGGGGCGGACGACTATATCACAAAGCCATTTAACCCGCTGGAGATGGTTGCCCGGGTGAAGACCCAGCTGCGCCGCTACACCCGCTACAACGTACCGGGAACGCCTGCTGCCGGACAGGAGATCGACATCCGGGGACTCCATATTTCAAAGAGCAGCCACAAATGCACCCTGAATGGAAAGGAGCTGGCCCTGACCCCTCTGGAATTCAATATCCTATGGTATCTCTGCGAGCATAAGGGAAACGTGGTTTCCTCCGAAGAACTTTTTGCCGCCGTCTGGGGGGAAGCCTATCTGGACAGCAATAATACGGTTATGACCCATATTGCAAGGATCCGGGAAAAGATGCAGGAACCGACGAGAAAGCCGAAATATATCAAAACAGTCTGGGGGGTGGGATATACCGTTGAATAAGAAATTAAGTGATTACAGCAGACAGACTTCACGGCAGATCATGATGCAGTATGCCCTTTCGTTAATTCTCTATGTAGCGGTTTCGGGGGCGCTCATGCTGATGGCGATTGCCCTCTATACATATTACCGCAAGCTGACGGGAGACATATCAAGCCCGATTTTCTGGATTGCCCAGATTGTGCGGGAGACACTTCCCTTCTGGCTTATCCTGATTTACGCCACAGGCTGGATAGTGCTGACCCGGCATTTTGTATGCAGGCCCTTAAGGTATCTGGATGAAATCGTGGCCGCGGCGGAACAGCTTGCATCCCCTTCCGATACAGCCGTCACTCTGTCTCCTTCCCTGAAAAATATTGAAGCCGCCATGAATCTGGTGCGGGAGCAGGCTCTGCGCAATGCCATACTGGCAAAGGAAGCGGAACAGCGCAAAAACGATCTGGTGGTCTATCTCGCCCATGACCTGAAAACGCCTCTTACCAGCGTTATCGGATATCTGACCCTGCTGCGGGATGAACCCCGGCTCTCCCCTGAATTCCGGGCCCGTTATACGGGGATCGCTCTGGATAAGGCCATGCGGCTGGAGGATTTAATCAACGAATTCTTCGATATTACAAGGTTTAATCTGACTACCCTGACCCTGGATAAGGAGACGGTTCATTTAAGCCGGATGCTGGAACAGATTACCAACGAATTCCTCCCTATTCTCTCGGAGAAGGAGCTGTACTGGCGGACGGAAATCGCCCCCAATGTGGAGCTGCTCTGCGACCCGGTCAAGATGGAGCGGGTATTTGACAACCTGATACGAAACGCCGTGAATTACAGCTATCCCGGCACGGAGATACTGCTTTCCGTGAAGCCCGATCCATCTGATGTTACCCTGCCTTCGGCTCCTGCGGCAAAGACCTCGCTTACCGGCAGGAAAGCCGGCACCGGCTATGTCCTCGTCACCGTCAGCAACCATGGCCGGACGATTCCACCGGACAAGCTGAACCGTATTTTCGAGCAGTTTTTCCGCCTGGACTCCTCCAGGGCTACCGCCACCGGCGGCGCAGGTCTCGGCCTTGCTATTTCCAGGGAAATTGTGGAGCTGCACGGGGGCGCCATTTCCGCAGCCAGTGAAGATGAAACCATAACCTTTACGGTAAAGCTGCCCGTCCGGCCGGAATCCGGGCTTCAAGGCGAACTCGCGGCATCTGCAGGCCCTGAACCGCCCGCCGTATGAAATCCGTATGATTTTCCTCATAAATTCTCAGCACTTCAGATGTCCTGTTCTGATACACTTTCTGTATCGGACAGGACATTTTTAAATCAATGACCTGATAATATATGGTGCATCAGGCAAGAAAGGAAAATCCTATGAAAAAGCAAAACGTACTGATTTTTTTCGGCGGCTGTTCCTCCGAGTACAGCGTCTCTCTCTCCTCCGCCTCCGGCGTTCTCCTGAATCTGGATCCCAGCCGGTACAACCCGGTGGCCGTTGGCATTACCCGGGAGGGAAAATGGTATTACTATACCGGTTCCACAGAGAAAATTCTGGAGGACGCCTGGCAAAACCGGGCGGACTGTACCCCCGCCCTTCTATCCCCCAGCCGGGGCGACCGCTGCCTGATTTTGCTGAAGGAGGCAGGTACGGAGCGCATTCCCGTAGATATTGCCTTCCCTGTGCTGCACGGCAGGAACGGGGAAGACGGCACTCTCCAGGGATTGCTGGAGCTGGCAGGTATCCCTCTGGCGGGCTGCGGCGTTCTGGCTTCCGCTCTGTGTATGGACAAGGATCGGGCCCACAGGCTTGCGGGGCTTGCAGGCGTCCGGGCGCCCAAAGCACTGGTGCTGGAATCCCAAAATTCCCAGGCTTCTGTATCAAGGCAAGAGCTGCAGGTATCTGCATCCCTGCCGGAGGCGGTACGGCAGCAGGCCCTGGATTTTGCCGAAGAAATCGGCTATCCCCTTTATGTGAAGCCCGTCCGGGCCGGTTCCTCCTACGGCGTCACAAAGGTAAACACTCCCGAGGAGCTTATGCCCGCCCTTTCTCTGGCCTCTCAATATGACACTTCTGTCATTTTGGAAGAAAATATTGAGGGCTTTGAGGTGGGCTGCGCTGTGTTGGGCAGCTCCGACCTGATTGTAGGAGAAGTGGACGAGATTCAGCTTTCCGGAGGATTCTTCGACTTTACGGAAAAATATACCCTGAAAACCTCCTCTATTCATGTTCCCGCCAGAATCAGCCCGGAGAAAGCCGCCGAAATCAAAGAGGCCGCCAAATGCGTTTACCGGGCCCTGGGCTGCAGCGGATTTGCCAGGGTGGATTTATTCCTGACGCCGGCAGGGGAAGTTGTATTCAATGAGGTCAACACAATTCCCGGTTTTACCGCCCACAGCCGATATCCCGGCATGATGAAGGCTGCCGGGTACAGCTTCACTGAAATTCTCACCATGATTCTGGAGGACGCCCAATGCTCACATTGACTGAAAAAAATATACACACCGGAAACCTGATACTGGTAAACGAACACTACGGCATCCGGGAGGAACTGACGGATTTCCTGATACCCGTCCAAGAAGAATTCCCTGAAATTCTCCTGCAAAAATGCGCCGCCGTTCTCCTGAATGAACTGATGCAGGAAATCCACGGCTGGCGTTCCATTGTCCCCGTCAGCGGCTATCGGTCTCTTGCGGAGCAACAGCATATCTGGGAGGATTCCCTTCGGGAAAACGGGCCGGACTTCACCCGGAAATATGTGGCGGTTCCCGGCCACAGCGAGCACCAGACAGGACTGGCTGTCGATCTGGGACTGAAGCAGGAAACGATTGATTTCATACGCCCGGATTTCCCCTATACCGGCGTCTGCCGGACTTTCCGGAAAAAGGCGGCAAAATACGGCTTCATTCTCCGTTATCCCTTCGGAAAGGAAAGCATTACCGGCATCAGCCATGAACCCTGGCACTTTCGCTATGTGGGTATCCCCCACGCCGAAATCATGGAGAAAAATGATCTGACCCTGGAAGAATATGTGGAGTTTGTCAAACGATTCCCTTATGACGGCAGCCGATACACAATCCAAAACGGTTCCCGGAAAATCTGTGTCAGCTATCTTGCCGCCCGGCCGGAGCGCGGGACATCTGACAGGGAGTCTTTTCCCAAAAATGCGGCAGGGGAGGCGGGGGAGTTTCCCGACGGTCTGTCCTGCGCCTGCACCGTCTCCGGCAACAACATTGACGGCTATATCATTACAGAATGGGAGGAACTATGAAAACACATAAGAATTACGGCCGGCTCGATCAGTTCCGCCTGATTGCGGCCTTCCTTGTCATCGCTATCCACACGTCTCCCCTGACCCTATTCGGCGCCGACGCAGATTTCTTCTTTACCCGGGTTCTCGCCAGAGTGGCTGTTCCCTTCTTTTTTATGGTGACGGGCCATTTTACGCTGAGCGCCCTTTTTACTCCCGCGGGCAATGAGCCAAACGGCCATGACGGCAATAAGCCAAGCGAAAATCAGAGGCCGACCGGAAGCATGTCCGGAAATGTCCGTGGGTGGGATGCTTCTGCGGGGCGCGCCATAAAGCGCTGCCTGATAAAGCTGTGCCTGCTTTACGGCGTCGCTGTCCTGCTCTATCTGCCTCTGGGCATTTACGCCGGGCATTATAGGGAGCTGTCCCTCCGGGGGGTGCTTCGTATGCTGCTGTTTGACGGCGCCTTTTATCATCTGTGGTACTTTCCCGCCTGCATTCTGGGCATATTGATCGTGAGCCTGCTGAGTCGTTTCTGCAGTCTTAAGGGAGCCGCCGTCATTGCTTCTTTTCTGTATATAGCCGGACTGCTGGGAGACAGCTATTTCGGACTGGCAGTAAAGATCCCTTTTCTCAAAGGAGCATATGAAGCTATGTTCCGCCTTTTCTCCTACACCCGCAACGGCTTGTTTCTGGCCCCCTTATTTCTGCTGCTTGGAATCCTGGCCGGCAGGATCCCCGCCGCAGCCGACTCCCGGCGTCCGACAGACACCGGGGAAGCGGAACCGGCCTCCGCCCTGCGCAGGAAAGCCCGGGAACTGCTCTCCCGGCCCCTGCCTCTGGCCGTCTGCCTGGCAGTCTCCTTCGCCGCCATGACGACGGAAGCCTTCCTTCTCCGCTTTTTCTCCCTCCAGCGCCATGACAGCATGTATGTTTTTCTTGTACCGGTTATGTTCTTTCTGTATCGGCTGCTGCTGTCTCTGCCCGAGGTCCCCTCCCAAAAAGGGCTCCGCACTGCCGCCCTGTGGATCTATGTCCTGCATCCCGCCTTTATTGTAGTAGTGCGCGGCATTGCAAAGCCGCTGCACCTGACCGCTGTTCTGGTAGACAACAGCCTGCTCCATTACCTGACGGTTTCTTTTCTGTCTGCAGGCGCCGGTATCTGTCCGGTTCTGCTTTCCGGGCGGCTGTGCAGGCGTCCCGCAGAATCTGCTTCCGGCAGATACCGGGCCTGGCTTGAGCTGGATATGGACGCTCTGGCCCACAACGTCCGCTTTCTGCAGTCCCGTCTGCCTGCAGACGTCAGATTGATGCCTGCGGTAAAAGCAAACGCTTACGGCCACGGTGCAGTTCTGATTGCAAAGGAATTAAGTCGTCTGGGTATTCACTCCTTCTGCGTCGCCTGCCTCTCAGAGGGTATCGAACTGCGAAAAGCAGGCGTCCGGGGAGAAATCCTGATTCTGGGTTACACACCGCCCGAACGCTTTCCGAAGCTGCGCCGTTACCGTCTGACACAGGCAGTACTGGATTACCCCTATGCGGAATGCCTGGAAAAAAGCGGCGTCCGGATCCATGTGCACATTGCCGTGGATACCGGTATGCACCGGCTGGGAATACGCTGTGAAGACATGGAACAGATTGCCGCCGTCTATAAAATGAAAAACCTTGTGGTTGACGGAATTTTCACCCATTTGTCCGCCAGTGATTCCCTGAAACCCGAAGACCGATCCTTCACCGAATGCCAGATTGCCGCCTTCTTTCAGGTCGCGGAGCTGTTGAGGGCAGAGGGCTGCCCCTGCCGGGGACTGCATCTGCTTTCCAGCTATGGTATTTTGAATTACCCTGATGCCTGCGGAGATTATGTCCGCCCCGGCATTGCCCTGTATGGAGTGCTAAGCAGGGGCGAAGATTCATCCGGAATCCCTGCTGATGAAAATACGGAGACGGACGGGCCTCCCCTCCGTCCTGTTCTGTCTCTGAAGGCACGGGTATCCTCCCTGCGCACCCTGCATATCGGTGAGTCCGCCGGATACGGGCTGTCCTTTACCGCTGACCGTGAAATGCGGCTGGCCGTCCTTTCCATCGGCTATGGGGACGGGCTGCCCAGAGCTCTTTCCCAGGGAAATGGACGGGTCCTGATTCACGGACACAGCGCCCCCGTCATCGGACGTATCTGCATGGATCAGACTCTGGTAGATGTGAGCCGGATTCCCCGGGTTACCCAAGGAGACACTGCCGTCCTTATCGGCGTCTCCGCCGCGGAGGAGATTACCGTGGGAGAACTGGCCGCCTGCTGCGATACCATCACCAACGAAATCTTAAGCCGTCTGGGGGCACGTCTGGAAAGAGTTTGCAAAAATTCAATGATTGACATTTGAACAGAAATCTGTATAATAAAATCAGTAACAATTACTGATTTCAAGAAGGGAGACCGCAGTGGCCACACGAAAGCACAGCAGACAGCGGGAAATGATTAAGGATTTTCTGATGACCCGGAAAGACCATCCCACCGCAGATGTGGTTTATATGAGTGTACGCCGGCAGAATCCCAATATCAGCCTGGGTACTGTGTACCGTAATCTCACTCTTCTCGCAGACATGGGAGAAATCCGGCGATTGCGGGTGGGAGACGGCGTGGATCATTTTGACGCGGACACTTCGCCTCATTACCATTTTGTCTGTTCGGAGTGCGGCTGTGTAAGCGATCTGGAAATGGACAGCATCGAAAATATTACAGAGCTTGCAGGCGCTAATTTCGACGGCTATATTGCCGGTCATATCACCTATTTTTACGGCACCTGCGGAAAATGCGCAAAGCATGGTAAACCGGAGCAGGCTGCAAAAATGTAACTGCCCGGACAGTCCGCCATGGCCATGCAGAATGGCATTGGCCCATTGTCCGTGAGAATAAAATAAAAAGGAGAACAAAATTATGAAGTATGTATGTCAGGTATGTGGTTATGTCCATGAGGGAGATGAGGCGCCCGCTGAGTGCCCCATTTGCCATGCGCCCGCTGAAAAGTTTACCGCTCAGTCCGGCGAGAAGACCTGGGCCGCAGAGCATGTGGTAGGCGTTGCCCAAGGCGTCCGGGAGGACATTATCAAGGATTTACGCGACAATTTCACCGGGGAATGCTCCGAGGTAGGTATGTATCTTGCCATGGCAAGAGTTGCGTACAGAGAGGGTTATCCCGAGGTTGGCATGTATTATGAAAAGGCTGCCTATGAAGAAGCAGAACACGCTGCAAAGTTTGCAGAGCTGCTGGGCGAGGTTGTCACCGATTCCACCAAAAAGAATCTGCAGATGAGAGTGGATGCGGAGAACGGTGCTACCGCAGGCAAGGCAGATCTGGCTAAGAGAGCCAAGGAGCTGGGCCTGGATGCAATTCACGATACCGTGCATGAGATGGCCAGGGATGAAGCGCGGCATGGGAAAGCGTTTGAGGGGCTGTTACAGAGGTATTTCGGATAATCAGTTAAACAGCGCAGGAAAAAGAGGCTGCCGCTTCACGAATTTTCATCGTTAAAGCGGCAGCCTTATTCATGACAATAGAATTCCCGCAAAGCGTAAATTCTATTGTTTGTGTGTGTATACATACATATTTTCGGAGTCATGCTCCAGAATGTCTTCGCGTACCGCAGCATCCAGATCGGCAATCCGATCCAGATTAATAAATGTGATTCCGGTCAGCAAATCTCCTTCATAAATACTCCAGGCCTCTGCATTTCTGCCCTTATGTCTTGGCAGAAGCGCATTATGCCAGTTGATAATATAAAGATTCTCCCTGGCTACGATTTCCTTCGGTATCAGCCAGATATTTCCTGCACTGACCACCAATGTTTCCTCCGTTACCGCTAAAAGCCTTTCATACAGCTGCTCCTTATCACAGCACAGATAGCTGATACCATCCTTCAGGCACAGCTTCTGCAGGATGGTGCTGTCCGTGACCCTGTATTCCAACACCTCCACATTTTCCATGCGCTTTTTGCACTCCGCCGCGCACTGCCAGGCAAGCTTCCCTGACCCCAGCAGAATAACTCTGCTGAAACAATATTTATTCTCCATACTTCTCCTTCAGCAGCTTCCTGTCTATTTTGCCATTGGCGTTCATGGGCATAGCCTCCAACTGAAATATGGATCCCGGAACCATATACTCCGGAACTCTGTTTTTCAGTTCTTCCCTGATTGTGTCCACAGCCACCCGGCCCTCATACAGCAGTATAATCGTCTGCTTCCTGTCATTGTATATACAGCAGCAGCGCTCCATGTCCTTCACATTCATAGCCGCGTGTTCAATTTCTCCCAATTCGATCCGATACCCCATATGCTTAATCTGAAAATCCTTGCGTCCCACATACTCAATTTCGCCATATGCATTTTCACGAACCAGATCTCCGGTACGGTACATTAAATCGCGGTAAAAAAGCGACAGCGGATTCTGTACAAATGCTTCCGCCGTTTTTTGGGGATTATTATAATACCCCAACGCCACTCCCGAGCCCCTGATGCACAATTCTCCTGTTTCCCCACGGGCGCAGGGCTTATCTTCCCCGTCCAGTATCAGCACGCCTGTGTTCACTGCTGCCCGCCCGATGGGCAGAGTATCTTCATTGCCGAATTCTCTGTCTATAATATAGTAGGTGCTGGCATAGGTAGTCTCTGACGGTCCGTAATAATTTACATATCTGGCCTCCGGCACATACCTTTTCCATATGTTATATTGCTTTACAGGCATTACCTCGCCGCAGAACATAATCTTCTTCAGACAGGTCACATCCACCTCTCTGACTGCCTTCAGATTTGCCGCCACAATCAGCGCAGACGGCACCCAAAAAATTGCGTTGACTTTATGTTCCCTTATATATTCCAACACCTTAATCGGAAAGGCAAACCAACCATCGGGTATGATATGGAGGGTCGCACCGTTTCGTATAGTACAGTACAAATCCGGCACAGAAGCATCAAAGTAAAAGGGCGCCTGATTTCCTGCAGACGCTCCCTGTCCGCCTCACACTCCAGCAAATCATCCGTGAGAAGCACTCTGTTTTCCGGCATCAGTTCCCCGGCTTTATCCCGATTTTCCCGATCCGTCAGCACATAGGCCGGATCCAGCACTTCCATAATCCGCCGAAGCCGCCGGACAGGCGCCTTACAGTCCATGGGCGCGTATATGCCGCCTGCATAGGTCGCTTCCCTTTTCATCCACCACTGCTGTCTTGTCGGGAAACAGCTTTTCACTTCGTTCCAGGTAATCTAATATTGATTTGCGCATGGCTCCGCCACCTCCAACAGTCCCGCCTCGCACAGCTTGTCCACTAAGGGAATCAGTTCTTCCACAGACACGCCGATTCTGGTGCTGATATCAATTAAATCCTCCGTTCCGTCTGCATAGGCAATCAGATTTGTCATTTTTTTGACCTCCTCATAGATCCCCTTACGGCTGACGGTAGGATACAGGCCTCTCTTGCCCAGCTGCGGTTCGCACAGACAGGTAACGCGATAGAAACGATTATATTCCAGCGCGTGAATCACCTGCTTCATCACCTCATAAGAGCCCTCCAGGCCCTCAGGGGAAATCAGGGACATATCATCCGCCGAGGTGTGATATTCAGGATACTCCCCGTATTTGGAACGGCAGAAATCACACACGGGCAGATCCACCCCCGGCGCGTTATACTGCCTTTCGTCCGAACCCCGATCCAGATAGCTGTAAGTTCGATACCCCGGACATGCAAAGCCAAGCACATTTTTCATCACACGATCGGTCAGAGTGTTTCCTTTTCTGGTCTTCAGATAGGAATAGCACCGATTATCGCCCACGCAGGTCAGCACGAATCCGGCAATCATTTTCTCCTTCATTGCGGCCAGATTCCGGCTCAGATACACAATGGAACCGATAGTCTCCGGCACAATCAAAACACGGTAGGAAAGCTTTCTGTCCAGGGTCTTCAGCCATTTTGCAAGCCAGACCGCCAGCACGGGACCCGACACTTCGTTGTTTGCCATAGAGGGATGACAGATATAGGTGGAAAGCAGCACTTCCTTTTCGGAAGCGCCCGGCAGCAATAGTTCGCCGTAGTTAAGCACACCGTCAAAATGTCTGCTGTCAATCACCATATGATACCGATCCGGCTTCAGAGCATCCCGTTGGTTTTTAGACATACAGAAGGCAGATCTCAGAGAATAATAAGAGGTAACGTAGGGAATCACCTCCGGCTGACTCTCCTCCACCTTAATGTAGGTCAGCAGCTCCTCCAGATCAACATATTTGTCTATGGGGGCGGAATACCCCATCACATGCAGATTATTCCAATGATAGTCCAGAATACGGCGTCCCTGTCCGTCCTCGATGTAAGCCTCTTTAATCTCCCATTCCCTGGGCACCGTCCAGTCAAAGGCCTGCGTACCGCTGGGCACCTCATGTATCTCCAGCTCCGGAATCTGTTCCTTTAACAGCCGCAGACTTTCCCTTACACCCTCTCCCGTCAGGCTCCTCCCTATGGGAAAAAGCTTTCCTGCGAAATCATACATTTCCTGTCCTGTCTGCATTGCTCTGTCCTCCGATTCTATCTGACGTCTGTCAGGCAATTATTAGTATAGCTTATTTATTTAAAACTGCCAAGCTGTTCCTTCAGCTCCGCCAACAGCTCCAGATCCGACTGCTGTACCTTAATGTTTGCCGTCAGCGGCTCCTCACCGGGCCTGGTGACGGTGACCTCCAATATCGTCCCCTCCTCCATGGGTCTGGAGAAAACCTTCTTCACAAAAGCCATAAACTTCGGATGGCTTCGCTCAAACTGTGCTTTCGCGCCCATTAATTTTAAAATGGATGTGGGATTCATGCGCCTATCTCCTTCACCTGAATTTTTTCTGCTGCATCATAATAGCATATGGAATAATCTGTGTCAATTTCGGTTTGTCCAAGGTTTAAAAACCAGGAGGAGGCAATAATTATGTGTATGTATTGTAAGGGTACAACTACCGTTCCGTCTTTAACGACCCATGTCGTAAATTACAAAAACTGTATCATTATTATAAAAAATGTACCCTGTATGGCAAAACAGCTTATGCAGGAAATTGCCATTATCGACTATTCCAAAGCTGCATAAGCAATTGTTCCTTTTTTCTTGCCAAAGTCCTTTTGATATGATACGATTTATGACAGAGTCGGCGTTCGCCCGTCAAAGCGGACAGAGAGGCAGAGAGGATATAAATATGGGATTTTTGGACAATCTGTTAAAAAAGGAAACCCGCAAAATCATTTCCGGCGCAGTAGACAGCGTAGTGGACAATGTGATGGACAATATAAAGGGCGCTATCAGAGGCAGTAATTCTTCTGCCGAGGCCAAGGCCTCCCCCAATGTTTCCATAAAGGTCAACGGCCGCACCATAATGGAGCACGGGCGTGAAAATGAGACCGGAGATGACGCGGACTGCTGTTTTGATGAAAATGTAGTGGGACGGCGCATTGAGATGATTGCCGCAGAAGACTGGCCCGGCTATGAGCTGCGCCGGAATATTCCCGCCACGGAATTAGGCGCCGACGAGCAGGCCCGCAGCTTTGACTACGGGCTTTACCTGGACGGGCAGCCCAAGGTCATGATCATGCTGCTGGATCACTACCAGTACCGCAGCTGGTATGTGCAGCGTTCCCATATCGCCTGCAGAAATCAGGGCGTGGGGTCTTTCCACCTGCTGATGCACCTGCCCAACCGCAAGACCTACATTGCGGAGCGGGTCAAAGCGGTCATGCCCTCCTGAAATCAGACAACCTCATATTATTTGAAAAAAGAAAGAGAAATGCAGTTTTGCTGCGCCCGGGAAGGACAAAGCGCATTCCGTTACCGGTGCTTATGTGCCGGCGCTTTACGGGCAGTGGGAATCCGTTCCGTCCGGTGGAATCAACACGGTTTGATTCCTTCAAATCATTTTCTCTTTCTTTTTGTTTTGGCTACGCCATACCCGCCGGACATGGCCGCCCGGAGGAAATCATATGCCTGCCTTACAAAGTATTCTCAGTGAAGCCTCCTGCCCCGAAAGCTGGCAGCGCTTCTACGAACATAAATCTCAGAATCGGCACTTAAATGCCGCGGAAGATAAAGCTCTCCGTGACTTTATTGGCAGAAGGGCCTATCTGCCCCTGTGCGCCTTGTGGGAGCAGGGCTGTTTCCCCTCTACCCTTCCTCACAAACACATTGTAAATAAAGAAGGCACTGGCAAAAAGCGCATTGTCTATTCCTTTGAAGGAGACGAAGGGATTTTTCTGAAATACATTGCCTGGCAGCTGTTTCGGTTTGACGATTGGTTCTGTGGGAACTGCTATGCTTTCCGTCGTTCCCGGGGTGTAAAGGACGCCATCGGACGCATCCGCGGGGATTCCCGTATCGGCGGACAATACTGTCTGAAGGCGGATATCAGTAACTATTTTAACTCCATTGATGTGGAAAAGCTGCTGGAAAAGCTCAGCTTTGTAAAGGAAAGAGATTCCTCGCTTTATGATCTGTTTGCCCGCATCCTGCGGGAAGACAGGGTACTGGCGGAGGACGGGCACATCATCAGGGAGCGGCACGGGGCTATGGCAGGTACCCCTATTTCGCCTTTTTTTGCAAACGTATACCTTGGGGATACGGATCGTTACTTTCATGATAATGCTATCACCTATTTCCGCTACTCTGACGACATCCTCCTGTTTGCGGACAGCCCGGAAGAACTGGCCGCTTATGAAAATATCCTGCGCCTGCAGATACAGGAGCTTGGCCTTCATCTGAATCCGGACAAGGTACATACCGCCGTTCCCGGAGAGCCCTGGGAATTCTTGGGTTTCTGCTACCGAAACGGTGAAATCGACCTGTCCGACAATACCCTGCGCAAGACCAAAGCCAAGATAAAGCGCAAGGCAGAAGCCCTGCGCCGTTGGCAGCGGAAGAAAGGACTGGCTCCCGAAAAGGCAGCCATCGGCCTGATTCACGCTATGAACCGCAAGTTTTACGGCCATCCCGGTGTAGACGACGAATTCACCTGGAGCCGCTGGTTTTTCCCCTGCCTTACGGTGGACACCGGACTCAAAGAGCTGGACGCATATCTTCTGCAATACATCCGCTATGCCGTCACGGGCAGACATTATAAGGGAAATTTCCGCATCCGTTATCAGACAGTAAAGGCCTGGGGCTACCGGAGTCTTGTCCACGCATACTATGGTACCAGTTCAGCCATGCAGAAATGATTGTACAAATTGCCCGTGGGAGCTTGCTCACTAAGGGCGGGTTGAACAATCATTTCTATAGGGCGGACGCCCGACATGAAATAAGTTGCCGAATATAGAGTTCTTCTGTTGGTGAAAACGTATATTTCGGCAACTTATGAATGGCATGGCTGAACTATGGGAACTGTCGGGAATAGTTCTTTCTTTTAAGCCGCTTTGGGTGTATACTTATATATATCTGCGGAAGGAGGACTTTTATGGAAAAAATAGCAAGCTTTACCATCGACCATATCAAACTGCAGCCCGGCATATATGTATCACGCAGGGACAGCGTAGGCGCAGAGGTGATTACCACCTTTGACCTCCGCATGACAAGCCCTAACGAGGAGCCCGTCATGAACACTGCGGAGGTGCATACTATTGAGCATCTGGGCGCTACCTTTTTAAGAAACCACCCGGTTTACGGGAGTAAAACCATCTATTTCGGTCCCATGGGCTGCCGCACCGGATTCTATCTGCTGCTGGCAGGAGACTACACTTCACGGGAAATTGTTCCCCTGATGGTGGAAATGTACGAATTTATCCGGGATTATAAGGATGAAGTCCCCGGCGCCTCTCCGAAGGACTGCGGAAATTATCTGGACATGAATTTAGGAATGGCAAACTGGCTGGCAAAACGCTACTTGGACAATGTACTTTACCATATCGGAGAAGACCGGCTGAATTATCCCGAATGATAAATATTCTGAAAAGCAAAACGGGAACATTCAACACGGATTTATGCAATTATCAAATTTTATGCCTTTAGCAGAATTTATGCAGTGATCGAAATTTATACAATTATCAGAAAACGAGGAGCAGTACAATGAGTAAAATCGGAATTATCGGAGCTATGGAGCTGGAAGTAGAAGAACTGAAAGCGGCAATGACAGTCTCCAAAATCGAAAAAAGAGCAAACATGGAATTTTATGAAGGCACATTAAACGATACACCTGCAGTTATCGTCAGAAGCGGCGTCGGCAAGGTAAACGCCGCGCTGTGTACCCAGATCCTGGCCGACCTGTTCGAGGTGAGCCACATCATCAACACCGGCGTTGCCGGCTCCCTGAATGCGAAGCTGGACATCGGTGACATTCTGATTTCCAGGGACGCCCTGCACCATGATGTGGACGCTACCATCTTCGGCTACAAGCCGGGTGAAGTGCCCCAGCTGGGCCTGCGGGAATTTCCGGCGGACGAAAGGCTGGCGCAGCTGGCAAAGGAAGCCTGTGAAAAAGTCAATCCCGACATTCATGCATGTCTGGGCCGCGTAGTCAGCGGCGACCAGTTCATCTCCGGCGATGAAATCAAGGAACGGCTGATACGGGAATATCAGGGCGACTGTGCCGAAATGGAAGGCGCTGCCATTGCGCACGGCGCTTATTTAAACGGCATCCCCTTTGTCATCATCCGCGCTATCTCCGACAAGGCGGACAACAGCGCCGAAATGGACTACCCCGTCTTTGAAGCAGCGGCGGCAAAGCACTCAGCCGCTCTGGTAAAGGAGCTTGTCCGGCACATTTAAGCTTTCTTCTTAAAAATAAGCAGCTTGCTGAATATATAGTTGGTAATGGTTACGATTACGGAGGAAATAAAGATTTTCGCGATCCAGTAATTCATCTTAATGACGTTTACCGTCAGCCACATGATGACAACGTCCATAATCAGGGTGGAAATACGGGAGGCAGCAAAACCAAGGAATTCCTTTACAATCTTCGGGTTTGTGCTTTTGAACACCCATCTGCGGTTCAGCGGATAGGCAAAAAGCACACCCACCAGCCAGCTGACGCTATTGTTCACTATATTCTGCCAGGAAATATCCGTGTCCAAAAGCAGCTTTCCCAGATAAGCCGCTCCCCAGGAGACAATGGTTGTCATCACTCCCACAATAAGGTAGATCAATATTTCCTCGTACTTTTTGCAAAGTGCCTTTATCCTGTCTGTCATATTCATTCTCCCATTCCGCAGCACTGCCGAGGGTCTGCTCTCAACCGACCTATGTCAATTTGCGCTTTACTTTCCTCTGCGCCGCCTTTATTTCCGTGTGCAATGAGCCAAACGGCCATGCTTGCATGGACATTTGGCGAATGCCGCGAGGGTC
>JAMPFR010000055.1 GCA_023664365.1 Acetatifactor muris
AAGAGCCTATTCATCAGCAGAATTTGTGCGAATTATTTTCCCTTTCAAGGCTGGGAGTCAAGTCTTTACCTCTGAGATATACACGCTGCCCGCGCCCCCCTGTCAAAATGTGTTCGTGCCGTTGCTTTTTGAGTTCAATGCCTGTGTGTGCCCGATAGCAGGCACACAGTCTCTATATTCGCCGTCCAGGGGAACTGGTCCACGGCCACGGCTCTCTCCACCACATAGCCTCCTGCCAGAAAACTCTCCAGATCCCGGGCCAGGCTGGTGGGCTTGCAGGATATGTACACAATGCGTTCCACACCGTACCCGATAATCTTGGGCAGGGCCTTCGGATGAATGCCGTCACGGGGCGGATCCAGAATAATCATATCCGGCTTCTCAGGGATGGCATCCAGCACCTTCAGCACGTCTCCCGCCAGAAATTCACAGTTGGACAGACCGTTCCCCGCCGCATTCTGTCTGGCCGCTTCCACCGCCTCTTCCACAATCTCCACGCCGATAACCTTTCCCGCCGCTGCCGCCATCAGCTGTGCAATGGTACCGGTTCCGCTGTAAAGATCATAGACCACCGCGTCCCTCCGGCCCAAATCTCCCACATACTCCCGGACCGTCTCATAAAGCACCTCCGCCCCCCGGGAATTGGTCTGGAAGAAAGAAAAAGCGGATATTTTAAACCGCAGTCCCAGAAGCTCCTCATAAAAAAAGTCCCGGCCGTAAAGCACCTCACTGCCGTCGCTCTGCACCACATCCGCCGGGGAATCATTCACAATGTGAAGAATACCTGCAAATCTGCCCTGCAGCTTCCCGCTGCGTTCCAGCTCCAGCAGGGCTTCCCGAAAGCCTGCCAGAAGCCGCCGCTCCGCTTCCGCCTGCTGCACATCGGATTCCTGCCGCATTCCGGCTTCAGCTGACGGTTTCGCCGCTGCCGGCGTCTCTTCTACTGCCACCGGTTCCCGGGAAGCGGTCACCAGAGCCGCCAGTATCTCCCCTGTCCGGGAGGCCTTGCGCACCAGCAGATGGCGCAGATACCCCTCATGGCGCATTCTGTGATAATAGCTGACTTTCCTCTCTGCAAAATATTCCCGCACCGTTTTCAAAATCAGGCGATAATCCGCATCCACTATCCGGCAGTCCTCCACCGTCACCACATCATAATAACTGCCCCGCCTGTGCATCCCCAGGGAAAGAGGGCCGTCCTTCACCTCATCGCCGAAGGAAAACTCCATTTTATTCCTGTACTCATACTCCGCAGGACTTCCTTTAATACCCTCCCAGACCCAGGGCGTCTCCTGTCCCGCAAGAGCTGCGTCAAGGAGCTTTTTCACCTGCGCTTCTTTGATTTTCAGCTGTTCTTCATAGCCGAGAGAAAGATATGTACATCCTCCGCATACGCCAAAACGGGAACACGGATGACCTGTCTCAAGAGGTGAATTTTCAAGCACCTCAAGTAAACGGCCTTCCGCCTTCCCTTTTCTCACTTTATTGACACTAAGCTTTATTTTCTGTCCGGGCAGGCTGTTTTTAACAATTACGACGCCCTCCCCGGTATCTGCAATGCCCTTGTTGGGGAAGTCAATCCTTTCGACTGTCGCCTCGTATACCTGTCCCTTTTTCATTCGCTCAGTGCTCTCCCTCGTCTACGAAGAAGTCTTCCTCCTCATCATCGCCTTCTTCGTCCTCAAATTCGTCTTCAAAGTCATCCTCGAAGTCGTCCAGATAATCGGGAGAAAAATAGCGGTATACAGCGTAAGCAATCGCCGCTACTGCTGCAATCGCGCCGATAACTGCCAGCACACACACCACTGCATTGCATTTCTTTTTCTTGGGCGCTTCCTTCTTGCCCAGAAGTTCATTCAACTTTGCCGCCTCGATCAAATTCTCAAGCTTGTTCATAGGATACCTCCGCATATTTGTTAGGTCTGTCTATAGAATACCACATTTCTTTCAAAAATACTACAACCTTTTATATTCTTTTTAATCTGGCAAAGGAAGCATACATGATTTTCTGCCCGGCTCTGTCAAAATCCACCGTCACCTTGTAATCTCTGGGTTCCTTTACCAGATTTAAAACTGTGCCCTCACCGTACTTTACATGGGAAACCCTGTCTCCAATCCCGTAATCCGGCGCAGTTCCCGCAGAAACCGGCGCTCCCTTGGAAATACCCGCCAGCCGGTTCAGACTGCCGATTTCCCTTGCAATAAACGGTTTGTCCGCCTTTGCCGTCGCCCTGGGCCGCAGTATGGCCCTGGGTCTGAAGTCATGAGAGTTTTTCCCTCCTGCTTCTTCTTTTTCCAGGCCAAGCAGCTCCGCCAGCTTCTCCCTGTTCTCTCTGCTTTCACGGATTTCCCTGCTTCTTATGCTGCCGGCCGGATCGTCCTCCAGAAGCTCCGAAGGAATTTCCCGGACAAACCGGCTCACGGGATTATACTGAGTCTCCCCCCGTAACATGCGCATCCTTGCACATGTCATAGTCAGATTGTTCATAGCCCTGGTGATACCCACATAGGCCAGCCGCCGCTCCTCCTCTATATCCTCCGGGTCGTCATTCCAGAGAGCTGCCTGCCCGGGAAACAGTCCGTCCTCCATACCCGCCAGATACACATTGGGAAATTCCAGGCCCTTTGCAGAATGCAGCGTCATCAGCAGCACCCTGTTGTCGTCATTTCCCACATTATCAATGTCAGCCACCAGGGCAACCTCCGCCAGAAATTCCGTCAGCGTGGTTTCCTCATGGGTTTCCTGATAATTCACCGCCTTTGTAATCAGTTCGTCCACATTGGCAATTCTGTCCTCCGCAGACTCGTCGTCATTGTCCTGCAGATATTCTGCATACTTGATTTTTTCCACAATCTCCTGAATCAATTCTGCCACAGTCATCTCCGCGGACGCCCTGCGAAAGCCCTGAATCAGCTGCACAAAGGGACGGATTTTTGCAGACGCCTTTCCCAGACTCATAATTTCGTCCGCCATCTCCATGGCGTCATACAGGCCCACGTCCCGCATCTGCGCATAATCCTCAATCTTTTCCACCGTAGCGGCGCCGATTCCTCTCTTGGGCACATTGATAATACGCCTCACCGCCACTTCGTCCCTGCCGTTGTCAATGGTCTTCAGATACGCCAGAATATCCTTGATCTCCGCTCTGGCATAAAAGTTAGTGCCGCCCACCACATTGTAGGGCACTCCCTCCATAATCATGCGCTCCTCCAGCAGCCGGGCCTGGGCATTGGTACGGTACAGCACCGCGCAGTCCTTATACTGCGCTCCCTCCTTCCGCACCTTACGGCACACGTCCTCGGCAATGTACTCCGCCTCCTCATAGGCATTGTCAAACTGCCTGAACCGGACAGGACTTCCGGCTCCTCTTTCCGTCCAAAGAACCTTTTCCTTCCGCTGCCTGTTGTTCCGGATGACAGCATTTGCCGCATCCAGGATGGACTGGGTGGAACGGTAATTCTGCTCCAGCTTAATAACCTCCGCCTCCGGAAAATATTTTTCAAAATCCAGAATATTCCGGATATTTGCCCCTCTGAACTTGTAAATAGACTGATCGTCATCGCCCACCACGCACAGATTGCGGTACTTCCCTGCCAGAAGCTTTACCAGTTCAAACTGCGCCGTGTTGGTGTCCTGATACTCGTCCACCATAACGTACCGGAAGCGCTCCTGGTAATAATCCAGCACCTCCGGGCAGCTTTTAAAAAGCTCCACCGTCTTCACAATAATATCGTCAAAATCCAGTGCATTATTCTTCTGCAGGGTCTCCTGATATTCCCGGTAAACCCTGGCATAAACTGCCTTGCCGGGATCCTTTGCCGCATCAAGCTCATACTCTCTGACGCCGATCAAATTATCCTTGGCGGAGGAAATCGCCCCAAGCAGCGCCTTTTCCTTATACATTTTAGTATCGATCTGCATCCGCTTGCAGATGCCCTTCATCACGGTTTTCTGATCGTCCGTATCGTAAATTGTAAATCCGTTTTCAAATCCAAGCCTCTCAATATGGCGGCGCAGGATGCGCACACAGAGGGAATGGAAGGTGGATACCCACACCTGATCCGCCCCGAAGCCCACCAGGTTGTCCACCCGTTCTCTCATTTCTCCCGCCGCCTTGTTGGTAAAGGTGATGGCAAGAATATTCCAGGGCTTCACTCCCATCTCATCTATCAGATAAGCGATTCTGTGAGTCAGGCAGCGGGTCTTTCCCGCCCCGG
The DNA here is from genome assembly GCA_023664365.1 of Acetatifactor muris. Classification (GTDB taxonomy): domain Bacteria; phylum Bacillota; class Clostridia; order Lachnospirales; family Lachnospiraceae; genus Acetatifactor; species Acetatifactor muris_B. The sequence continues at coordinate 4,219 of JAMPFR010000055.1, forward strand.
CTCCCGCCAGCAGCAAAAGCGGTCCCTCCGTCCGGAGAACCGCTTCCTTTTGTTCCCTGTTCAAAGTGTCGTATATACTCATTCAGTTTACCTCATCCACATCACTGAAATTCCATATTCTGATGCTGAATTCCACAATCGGAGTGTCACAGTAAAGGCATTTCTTCGCTCCCAGCTTCGGCAGCGGCGCGCCGCAGTTGGGGCAGTTCATGGCCAGGCCGGAATCCGCCTGGTTCTCAATCACATCCCGATCCTGTATGTAAATCATTTCCACATTGTAACGGCTCTGTTCCAGCCGGGTCTCCGAACCTGCCGTCACCGCCCCGTCCTTACGTTTAAAATGACGATACTGTACGGCGGACTGGAAGATAATGCTGCACCTTCCCTTTATCCTGCGGTACTGTCTGATTTCCGTCCTGTGGATCAAAATATCTTTAAAATGCTCCTCCGCATTCTCATTGTCCAGAGCGGCTATCCTCATCTCCAGCTTGTCCCGCAGCTCCGTTGTGGTGCTCTCCCGTATTCCGGATCTGTTTTTCTCATCGATCCCCATGAGGAATCCCGTGAGAATGTTTTCCGCACGGTTCTTCATCTCATCGTAATGAAATTCCGGGAAATCCCGCAGAATCTGCGGAAGGTAAAGGCTTGTGTTGGCTGATACCGACTTGGGAGTAACCTCCATCTCCCTTTCCCTGTTTTGAAAGCTTCCGGAAATGGTATCGGAGCCAAAGGCAAGTCTGGTGAAATTCTGCACCTTGGCCTTAATGGCCCGGTAAGCGGCAAAGCCGCCTCCTAAGACCGCCAGCGCCAAAACCAATATTACAATCATTCCAATCTGACCTGATGTCATTTTTCCCCCGTTCCGCCGCCTGCGCAGCTCTTCCGGCAGGACTTCGGGCGCCCTCGCCCCGGAGTCCCTCCGGCCAAAAGCAGATCAAAACCACAGCGGCCCGCCTTCAGCCGAAGCTGACCCCGGGCCGCCGCGCACTTTTCTGATGTAAAGCCTTCAAAATTCTTTCCGCTCTGTTATCTGCGGTCGTTCTCGTCAAAGATGTCTCCGCACTCGGGGCAGAATTTGGGGGGATGCGCAGGATCTTCCGGCTCCCACCCGCATTTATCGCATTTGTAGAGAGGGGCTCCCTCCGGCTTCCTGCTGCCGCAGTTGGTGCAGAATTTACCCTGGTTCACGGAACCGCAGGTACAGGTCCAGCCTGCGTCTGCAGGCTTCGGTGCGCCGCATTCCTGGCAGAATTTACCTCTGTTATCCGCCTTGCCGCAGGAGCAGGTCCAGCCCAAAACCGGCGCCGCCCCGCCCGGGTTCTGCATCTGAGGCGCCTGCTGTACGCTCTGGCCCTGCTGTCCTGCCATGCTGCCGCCGAAAGCGTTGGCCCCCATCATATTGTTCATCATGCCCATAGCCATCATGCCCATAGCGCCGTTCATGGCATTGCCGGAAGCGTCTCCCTCCCCGCCGCCGTTGGGCATATTCTCCATCATATTGGCAAATGCTTCAGTCTTTCTTGCTGCCTGCATATCCGCTCCCCGAAGCATTGCAGTCTCCTGCCACTTCTGGAACCTGGCCTTGTCGTCCGCAGGCATATCGGAGGAATTAATGGTCATGCTGACCATCTGAATGCCCCGCAGTTCGGTCCACTTCCCTGTCAGCGCCTCAGACAGCAATCCGCAGATTTCCTCCGAAAATCCGGGAATCTCGTAAGGGCGCACACCCTTTGCGGAAATCTGCGCCAGCGCAGGCTGCAGAGAAGTCAGAAGCTCGCTCTTCATTGTAGCCAGCAAATCCGCCTTTTTGTAACTGTCCGTCACGTTGGCGCACACATTTGTGTAGAACAAAATAGGGTCAATAATCTTAAAGGTATACTGTCCGTTTACCTTAACGGAGGTATCAAAGTCAAAGCCTGTGTTCTTATCCAGCACACGGAAGGGAATAGGGCTGGGCGTCCCGAACAGATTATTCAGGATTTCCTTTGTATTGAAGAAATAGACTCTCTGATCCTTCGCCGTATTTCCGCCAAAGGTAAAACGCTTTCCGAGGGTGCTGAAGCTTCCCTTTATGCTCTCACCCAGATTGCCGTAGAAAAGGCTGGGCTCCGTGGAATTGTCATAAATAAATTCCCCCGCGTCCGCGCAGACGTCCACAATTCCGCCCTGATCCACGATAATCATGCACTGTCCTTCATTGACAGCCACGATGGAGCCGTTGGAAATAATGTTGTCCGAAGCCTTTGTATTGCTGTTGCGTCCTTCATTTACCCGCTTCTGGCCCTTCACCATCAGTATATCGTTGGAAATTGAGTCACAGTAAAAGTACTCTCTCCACTGGTCAGCCAGCGCGGACTGCAGCGCATCTTTTGCCGCTTTAATTAATCCCATCCACTTATCCTCCGTTCTTTCTGTCTTTCATGACAGTTCCATTCTATCAAATATTTTCTGTTCTCTCAACTGGTTTTTCAAAATATCGCCGGGAAATCTTTACAAACTCGCTTGCATCTTATAAACTGGAAGTGATACGGTACAGCATCCGAAGGAGAAAACCGACATGGGAAAAAAAGCCACAAAAGCTGCTGACAATATGTACTATCGCGCGCGCTGCGAGGCGGCGGAAAATAACGACGACTTTTCCAGCCGGGAAAAAGCCGCCGAGCTGATAGGAATGGACAGAACCCGTCTGGCCCGTATAGAGTTGGACACCATCGCCCCCTACCCCGAAGAGGTCAAGGCAATGGCAAAGGCCTACAATGTTCCCGAGCTTTGCAATTCCTACTGCGCCCGGGAATGCCCCATCGGAAAGGACAATGTTCCCGAGGTTACCATTATGGATTTCGACAGACTGGCCCTGAAGGTGCTTGGCTCCCTGAAGGACATTGATTCCCTGCGGGCTTCGTTGATTGCCATTTCCGAGGACGGGATTATCGAGGAAAAGGAACGTCCCGCTTTTCAGGAGATTTTGGACTCTCTGGAAAAGATAAGCACCAACGCCAAGGCGCTGCAGCTGTGGGCCATGAAAAACATCCGCATGAGCTGAAACTGCATCTGCTCGTCGGATTCAGGCGGCTTTGGATGACGTTGAAATTCCCTGTAAGAAAAACGAAAGGGCCCGCCGGAGATTTCCGTCCCGCAGGCCCCTTCCCGTTTTTGATGCTTTCAAAACCGTTATACTTCCGGCTTTCCCAAGTGCTCTCCGAAGCCTACACTTCAACGCCGCATTACTTCGCCGCATTCTCCGCAAATTCCGTGGTTACAAGGTCTTCATAGGGCACTCTCTTCTCCAGCACCCCGGCGTCGTCCAGAATATTCTGCAGCAGGTCAAATGCATCCTTTTCAAAAATCAAGGTATCCTTCCAGGTGTCCTGCTTATAATATCTCTCCACAATGGCCGTCAGGGTATCCTGATCCGTCTCCGCAAACTGAGGCGCAATCACCTTTGCAATTTCCTCCGGGGTATGGCTCTGCACATAATCCATGCCCTTCTGCAGCGCATCGGTAAACGCCTGCACCGTATCCTTATGCTCCTCCAGATAGCTCTTCTTTGCGGAGAAGGAGGTATAAGGCACATAGCCGGAATCTTCGCCCAGAGAGGCCACCACATACCCTTCACCCTTTTGCTCCAGAGCAGTGGCATGAGGCTCAAACTCCACGGTAAAATCGCCCTGGCCGCCGGAAAATGCCGCCGCTGTGGAGCCGAAATCAATGCTCTGGTCGATTCTCAAATCGCCGGCGGGGTCAATGCCGTTCTTCTCCAGAATATACTCAAACACCATTTCCGGCATACCGCCCGCTCTTCCCCCCAGCACATCCTTCCCCTTAAGCATATCCCATGAGAAATTGTCGATAGGGGTTCTGGACACAAGGAAATTGCCCGCCCGCTGTGTCAGCTGGGCAAAATTCACCACATAGTCCGCAGTACCGCCTGCGTAAGTATATATAGTGGATTCGCTTCCCATAAAGCCGATATCTGCCTCGCCTGTCAGCACCGCCGTCATGGTCTTGTCGGCGCCGAAACCCGTCACCAGTTCAAGTTCAATGCCTTCCTCTGCAAAGTAACCTTCTTCGATTGCCACATAGAGCGGCGCATAAAAAATAGAGTGCGCCACCTCGTTGAGCACCACCTTGGTCCTGCCCCCTTCTGAGGAAGCGTTGTCCGCTCCGCAGCCGGATAATGCCAGAACCAAGGTAAGCGCCGCCATACATGCCGCACCCGCTTTTCTGAAATACAAGCCTTTCATAAATACCTCCCGTTATCATGATGCTTTATCTTATGGCACGGAAGGTAAAAAGGTTCCTCTTTACAGATTTTCTTTCAGCTTTGCAATCATTTTTTCGTATTCCTCTTCCGAAAGGAAGGTCTTTCCGGGGTTCATCTGAAAGGTTCCTCCCCACTCGTCCCCGTCTCTGTATTTCGGACAGAGATGCATGTGAAGGTGACAGCCCGTATCGCCGTATGCGCCGTAATTCAGCTTGTCCGGATGAAAGGCTCTGTGGATGGCCCTTGCCGCATGGGCCACGTCCTCCATAAACAGGTTCCTTTCTTCATCGGAAATGTCTGTCAGCTCGCTGACATGCTCCCGGTAAGCCACAATACATCTTCCCGGCTTTGACTGTTCCCGGAACAAAATGAGACTGCTGACCTGCAAATCACAGACAAAAATACCGAATTTATCCAACAGCTCTCCTCTCATGCAATACCCGCAGTTTGCATCCTTCATACATATCCCCTCCTGCTTTCTCACAGTTCATCCACCATTTTTTCGATCATCAGCTTTTTCACATACACATCAAAGCTCAGGCTGCAGATAAAGGAAAATTTCCGAAGGAAATCCCGGCTCTCCTCCGGCGCATCCTGAAAGGTCTGCTCCGCAGCCTTAAATTTCCGTACCACATCCTCCTTCAACACATCCAGCTGCTGCTCCTCCATACCGAAGGCCTCCCTGTAAATGCTTTCCAGATTAAATGCATCCTCACTCTGAAAAAAACGCTTCGTAATGGGTTCCAGCAGCGTCTGTATGTCGCTGATGGACAAAATGCTCTTATAATAATAAATAAATATCAGCAGCAGCACATGCTCCTTGGAATACTTCTTCTTCACAGGCGGCGGCAGCAGATTATTTTTCGTATAATTATTAATCATTGTCTTCGTCAGGATTTTATCTTCCTCCGGATAGCGGGCCGTAGAACGAAGCTTATCGTCCATAAAGGTGGTAACCTGATCCATATAAAGCTCAATATTCGGAACATCCTCCGGCGCAATACAGTTGATGCGGTCAAGACTCGCCAATATACTGTTCAGTAAATCCTCACTGTCAATCGTCATACATACCCTCCCTGTCCGCTCCGGCGGACATTCCTTCTGCTGTGCAAAATATAATCCGGTGCTGACTTTATTATATAGTATTCAATACTACATGACAATACTTTTTTCTGCGTGACTCTTTACTTTACAACTTTAGTATGCTAAAATACATGTGGCATGTGGAAAACATACCCGAAAATACCGGACCGGCCTGTCGGCCCGGGTGTGCATTACGGAGGTTGCTATGAACAAGAAAATTAAGACAGAAGCCGTAGACGTCCTGTTTGATGCTGTTCTCTGTCTGGAGTCCCGGGAGGAATGTTACAGTTTTTTTGAAGATTTGTGTACGGTCAATGAACTGCTGTCTCTGTCACAGCGCTTTGAGGTGGCCGCCATGCTGAAAAGCCACAAAACCTATCTGGAAATTGCCGAGAAAACCGGCGCCTCCACAGCCACCATCAGCCGGGTCAACCGATCGCTGAATTACGGTAACGACGGATATGAAATGGTATTCGGCCGCCTGGAAAACGGCGGGCAGAAACAATAGAAAAATAGAAAAAGAAAGTAAACCAAAACGTAAAAGGTGCCGCAAAAACATTATTACAAATGATTTCACGGCACTCTTTTTCTGCCTGTCCGCCCGGACTATGCAGTTTCCCGACTATATAAATTTCCGACTATGTAACTTCTGCACCACGCAGCTTTTACACGGTTCCCATATCGGATGTTTCCCGGGGCTGCGCTCCTTCCGGCTCCTCCACGGCCGCCTCCCGGCTGGCCTCTTCCTCTTCCACTTCCTTCAGCGCCTCCGCAATGGCTTCCTTTGCAGTCTTTTTGCCGGCCCTTACCGCTCTCGCCGCAGGCTTGGGCCTCTTTCCCGCCGTCTCCTGATTCATATTGCAGCCGCCCTGGAAAATGGCCTTTTCGTCAATGACAATGATTGCCGTATTAATATCTCCTATCAGCCTTGCCGTCTGGGTCAGCTCCGTCCTCTCCTCTGCCGTCACATTTCCGATGACCTCTCCGCCGATAATTGCGGACTGGGCAGTAATATCGCCGTTAATGCTTCCCGTAACACCCACGATAAGCGCCCCCGTAACGGCCACATTGCCGTTGATGCACCCATCAACTCTGGCCGAACCCTTTGCGGAAAAATCGCCGTTACATTCAGCGCCTTTTCCGATAAGTGTTGTAATAATCAGTTCCTTGTTTTTCTTCATTTCTTAAGCCCTCCATCCTGCCGCGCCGCAGCTCTGTTCAACAGTATTCTTCTATCAACCGCTGATGGCAAGCATCTCCATCGGGTCGATATATGCGCCATCCTTCAGCATCTGGTAACCCAGCTTACCGTTTTCATCACTAATCAGAAACAGTGTGGTCCCCTGCGTCACTGTCTCTCCCTGTTTCACCTTCACCTCGCCGGAATTACGGTATATTGTCACATATCCGTTCCCATGATCCACCCAGATATTATGCCCGTACTCGGCGTCATCATTGACTGCCGTGACAGTCCCCTTAGCCGTAGCCACAACCATAGCCCCGTCCGTGGCGGTGAAAATGCACATAGGATCCCCCTCTGCCGCCATTTCAATAGTTGCCCCGCCTGTCAGCGGAAACTCCGTGGGCATTGCCTGCTTTTCCAACTGTTCGGACAGCTGGTTCTCATTCTGCGTCTTCTGATTTACCGTATTGCTTAAAATCTTGATAGTCTCATTCAGTGAGACAATTTCACTCTCAAGGTCTGCCTTTTCCTGCTCCAGCTGCGCAATCTGCGCCTGCTGCGCGGAAGCCGCTCCTTCCATTTCCGTCCGGAGCTCTTTCACAAAGTAAAAGTAACCAAGACACACCCCGAGGAAGGCGCAAAGAACCAAAATGACAATCCAGGATCTCCAGGGGTGATAATGAATCTGTTCCACCCCGGCATTCACTGCATCCGATGCCAGAAGAACAATGCGGTGCTTCTTCCGCTTATGTCGTTGTCGTCCCATATAAAGCCACCTATCCTGTTTTTACTGGAAAACAAGGTTATTTTAACATATGTATCTTTTAACATCAACGAGTAATTAACATTTTTGTAACATATCCCCAAGAAAAAAATAATCTTTTATATATTTTATACAATCCCAATCAACTATTTTGTCAATATTAGACAATTTACAAGTCCTTTTTACAGATTTCCAGCACCCGTGTCCATTCCAGATTGCCGCCAAACAAGTCCAGTGCGCTCCCCACCGTGACATTCATCCTGTTCTTTCCCAGTTTTTTCAGCATATATAAATCTTCATAGCTGTGCACACCGCCTGCATAGGTCACGGGCTTTCCGCCCCATTCTCCCAGCAGACAGGCCAGTCTTTCTTCAATTCCGCCGCCCCGTCCTTCCACATCCACCGCATGAACCAGAAATTCATCGCAATACGCTGCAAGCCGCTCCAACAGCGGCACGTCCACGATTTCTTCCGCCAGCCGCTGCCAGCGATCCGTGGCAATCCGATAACCCTCCGCCGTCTTTCTGCAGCTCAAATCCAGCACCAGACGATCCTTTCCAACCGCCTTCACCAGCTTTTCCAGCCTCCGGTAATCGATGTGTCCCTCCCGAAACACATAGGAGGTTACAATCACATGGGACGCCCCGGCTTCCAGATAATCCGCGGCATTCTCAGCCGTAATTCCGCCTCCTATCTGCATACCGCCGGGATAGGCCTGCAGCGCCTCACAGGCCTGCTGCCTGGTATGCTCATAATATTCGCTTTCCGGGGCGTTTAAAAGAATAATATGACCGTCCTTGATTCCCTTATCGCGATACAGGGTTGCAAAAAAAGCGGCGTCCTGCTCAGACACAAAGTTTTCCCGGGCAAAATCGCCGGTATCCTTCAGGCTGCCGCCCACAATCTGCTTCACTTTTCCGTTATGAATATCAATACAGGGTCTGAATTCCATTTTTTGTAACCATACCTTTTGTATATTTTTTTGCGAATATTTTTACATTTTGCTCCACATACTATTCCCGAATCCGTCATTTTGTATTTTTCTGCGGCGGGTTTTGCAGCTTACTTTATTCATTCTTTATGGAACGGAGGAGATTATGAAAAACAAAAAGCGATTGGCAGGAGCAAAAAAATTTCTTGCGCTGAGCTTTGTGGTGGCCTTCGTGTGCGTGGCTACGGCCTGTACAAACAACGGCAACGGCAATAATTCCGGCGGTATGACCGGAAATAATGCCTCCGGTGAATCCGGTTCCACAGGCGGCAGCAATAACATCGGTACTGCAAACAACAACGGAAGTCATAACAATTCCGTAACGGAAGGTAATGATTCCTCAGGCAGTGACGATTCTCTTCTGGAGGACGCCGGTAACGCCATTGACGACCTTCTTACAGGCAACGGGTCAGACAACGAAAACAGCACCAACGGCACAAATGGCACAAACAATGCCGACAACACCGGCAGTACCGACGGTATGAACAATGCTGACAGCACAGGCACCACCAACGGTATGAGCAACGCTAACGGCACAGGCAGCACCAACGGTACCGGCAATGCTGACGGCACTGGCAGCACCCGCGGCACTGGCAGCAGCACTTACGGTACAGGCAGCAGCTACGGCGCAGGAGGCACCACCCGCGGCACGGGCAGCAGCTACAATACCGGCAGCGGCCTGAACGGTCTCGGCGGCGCAGGCGGCAACATGAACGGTCTGAACGGCACCAACGGCGCAGGCAGCACCAACGGTCTCGGCGGCTCCATGAACGGCGCAGGCAGCGGCTTCTGAGCAGACGGTTCAGCGGCATTCGCCAATCTGCCCGGGCCAACTGCAAGTCAGCTTTAAGCATGGCCGTTTGGCTTATTCGCGGGAATGAACCGGGTAAAATGTGGTAAAGGCAGCCCTCAGGACAGGACTGCCTCTATCACATTGCTCATATCATACATTCCCGCCGGTTTCCCCGCAAGAAATTTTGCAGCCTGTATGGCTCCCTTTCCGAAAACCGCCTTGGAATATGCGGTGTGGGAAAAGGTAAGCACCTCGTCGGAACCTGCGAATATTACGTCATGATCTCCTACAATAGTGCCGCCCCGAACGGCGCTGATTCCGATTTCCTTCCGGGGACGTTTCTCTCTCCGTCCGCTTCTGTCAAAGACATATTCATATTCATTGCCCAGCTCTTCATTTATGGAATCCGCCAGGGCCAGCGCCGTACCGCTGGGAGCGTCCAGCTTCAGATTGTGGTGTTTTTCCACGATTTCAATATCAAAGCCTGCAGGCGCAAGCACATCCGCCGCTTTCTTTAAAAGCTGCAGCATTAAATTAATACCCAGAGACATATTGGCGGAGCGCAGAACGGCTGTCTTTTCTGCCGTCTCCTCCACCTTTTGCAGCTGCTCCGGACTTAAGCCCGTCGTACACAGCACGCAGGGCATTCCGTTTATTCCGCAGTAATCCAGCAGTTCTTCCACTCTTGCCGCCCGGGAAAAATCAATCACACAGTCCGCCTCCACATTGCAGAGCTCCAGCGTTTCAAACACGGGATAGGAATTGTGTCCGTCATCCCACAGGTCAATGCCCGCCACAATTTCAGCTTCCTCATCCTGAGCCGCCAGAGCGCTTATGGTCTGTCCCATTTTACCGTTGCAGCCCCTCATGATAATCCTTGTCATATTTAACCGCACCTTTCCGCAGCCTGCGCGATCCGCTTCCTGCTCCCGCCGCGCAGACACTCTATCTTTTCCTGCATACTGCGCTGCTCACCTTCAGCACAATGTGAACGGTACAGTACGCTTGCTTATATCAGCCCGTAATTCTTCATTGCCTTTTTCAGGCGTTCCACATTTGCAGGTTCCATATCTGTCAGCGGCATTCTTAAATGCCCTGTTCCCATCCCCATCATTTGCAGCGCCTTCTTCACGGGAATGGGGTTCACCTCGCAGAAAAGGGCGCTGCACAGCTCCATCGCTTTCCGCTGCAGGCGGGCGCTCTCCTTTACATTCCCGTCCAGGTAAGTCCGGCAGATTTCATGGGTCTGGGCCGGCGCAATATTGGAAAGCACGGAGATAACCCCAAGACCTCCCAGAGACATAATAGGCACGATTTCATTGTCATTGCCGGAATATATATCCACACAGCCTTCTCCGATTGCCGCAAGCCAGCCAATCTGCTTAATATCGGAGCTTGCCTCCTTTACGCCCACAATGTTCTCCACATCCCGGCACAGCCTTACGATGGTCTCCGGGAGAATGTTACAGCCGGTTCTGCCCGGCACATTGTACAGAAGGCAGGGAATCTTTACAGAGTCCGCCACTGTCTTAAAATGGGCGTACAGACCGTTCTGGGTGGCTTTATTATAGTACGGGCTCACGAGCAGCAGTCCGTCTACCCCGGCCTTCTCCGCCTCCGTGGAGAGATAGACCGCCGTCTCCGTACAGTTTGAGCCGGTTCCCGCAATCACGGGCACCCGGCCCGCCGCCTTCTCCGCACAGAAACGAATCACCTCCAGATGTTCCTCATGGGACAACGTGGAGGATTCCCCCGTTGTCCCGCACACAATGATCGCATCCGTTCCGTTTGCAATCTGGAACTCAATCAATTCTTCAAACTGCCCGTAATCCACTGCCCCGTCTTCAAGCATGGGTGTAACGATTGCCACGCCGGCTCCTGTAAAAATCGCCATTCTCTTTTCCTCCGTTGCTGACATTTTATGTAAAATACAAAATCTGTTAAAAAACGCCGGCGTTTTTATGCGCCGGCGAATAAATACCTTTCGATACTTTACCGATAGCGCCCCATCCGAATACCATGCGGATGACAGTCATACAGCTGTTCGCTGCATGCCCAAGATTTGATTTTCAGGACATCTCCTCTTTCGGCATCTTCCCCTTTTCCCGTCTCTCACCTGCTCCTGTCGCATCAATTCGGGTACTTATGAAAAACGCAACCTCTATCAATTATCTGAATCATAACATCTTCCCAGACTAATGTCAATACTTCATTGCCATACCTTAAACTTAACCGTCTCGATTCTGGAAACCTCATCCGCCAGCACGCAGATTTCGTCGCTGAGCTTGATACCCGTGAGAATGGTATCCGTATCTCCCCTGCATTCCAGCAGTGTTTTCAAATCCTCTACCGACACAATCCCCTTTTCCACCAGTCCCAGCACCTCGTCCAGAATCAGCAGGTCACATTCTCCCGTGGCCAGCACCTTCCGGGCAAAATTCATGCCGTTGCGGATATTGCCGATCTCATCCGCCTTGCGCTCCTCCGAAAGCTCCTCGAAATTTTCATCTGCCTTTTCAAAACGGAACAGCTTGATCTCCGGCTCCATTCTTCTCAGGAAATCCGAATCTTCCTGGGCTTTTCCCTTCAGAAACTGAATGATTACAACATGCTTCCCATCCACTGCCGCCTGGACGGCTCTCCCGATGGCGGCAGGAGACTTTCCCCTTCCGTCGCCGGCATATATATATATCAGACCCTTTGCCATACTATACCTCTCGCTTTTCACCGGATTTGCCGTCCTGCGGATCAACGGCTCAACAGGTATTCTATGTTTTCAGGATACCATACTTTCCTGATTTTGGCAAATCATGTATCAGTTTTCTTCCTCCAGTCTCTCCAGCTTGCTTACCGAGACTTCAAAAGCCACCCGTTTTTCCACATTTTCCTCATCCAGCTTCTTCATATATTCACGGCTCTGAATCCTGCCCCACACCGCGCAGCGCTCCCCCACGCCGAAGCTGCTGGCGTAGCGGGCGTTTCTGCCCCAGCAGATACAGGGAATATAATCCGACTTTCCATAGGGCCTGTTCACGGCCAGAAGCAAATCAGCAATCTCTCTTCCCAGAGGCGTCTTGCGGTAAATCGGTTCTTTGCAGATATAACCGTCCAGAAAAATCTGATTTGTCTTGGAGCTTTCCTCCATCTCCTCAATAAAACTTACTTCCCGCGCAAACACGGAAAGCACCAGCTTATTTTTCCGCTCCTCATGCCGGTTATAAGAACGGAACTGACCGGTTATGCAGATTAATTCGCCCACATAATCCGCCGTCACATCCATGAGACGCTCCGACACCATAACAGGTATAATGTCATAGCTCTCGCTGAGACGCTTGCATTTCACATCCACCATGTAAAAGCCTTCCCCGTAAATCTCGTGGCTGTAGGAAAAATCGCTGACGATTTCCCCCATCACCGTTACCTGATTGTTTTCAATTACCTTATCTGTCATCTTTGTTCTCCCTTCTTACTTCAAGACTTTTTCCGGTAACACCGCCCAGGGCGTCAGACCCTGCGGTGGATACTACTATTTATACAATAAAACAGAGGCTTTTAGAACTTTTTTCCATCGCGTTATTATGCGCTATTATGCGCTTTTTCGTGGGAGTTTTTACGCGGTACGCAACATTTTGTGGGGCACTTGCGCCGCACCCCAAAAGGTGCTATACTGTTACAGTTTGAAGGGAGAGAGCAATGAGACAAAAAAGAGAAAATGTAAGAAATATTGCAATTATCGCACATGTAGACCACGGCAAGACCACCCTGGTGGACGAGCTTTTAAAGCAGAGCGGCGTATTCCGGGAGGGCCAGGAGGTTGCAGAGCGGGTTATGGACTCCAATGATATTGAGCGGGAGCGGGGCATCACCATTCTGTCCAAAAATACCGCCGTCATGTATAAGGATACCAAAATTAATATTATTGACACCCCGGGCCACGCGGACTTCGGCGGCGAGGTGGAGCGGGTATTGAAGATGGTAAACGGCGTTATCCTGGTGGTGGACGCCTTTGAGGGAGCCATGCCCCAGACAAAATTCGTGCTGCGCAAGGCTCTGGAAATGAAGCTGCCTGTCATCGTATGTATCAACAAGATAGACCGCCCCGAGGCAAGGCCCGACGAGGTGGTGGAAGAGGTTCTGGAGCTGTTCCTGGAGCTGGACGCGGACGACGCCCAGCTGGACTGCCCCTTTGTGTTTGCCTCCGCCAAGACCGGCGTGGCTTCCATGGATGCGGAGCAGACCGGCACCAGCATGGAACCCCTGTTTGAGACTATCGTAAACTATATTCCCGCTCCCGAGGGGGATCCGGAGGCGGGAACCCAGGTGCTTATCAGCACCATTGACTACAACGAATATGTGGGACGCATCGGCGTGGGGAAAGTGGACAACGGTTCCATTAAGGTGAACCAGGAGGTTATCATCTGTAACCATCATGAGCCGGACAAGCAGATCCGGGTAAAGGTCAGCAAGCTCTATGAGTTTGACGGTCTGAACAAGGTGGAGGTAAAGGAGGCGGGCATCGGCTCCATTGTTGCCATCTCCGGCATTGCCGACATCCATATCGGCGACACCCTCTGCTCCCCCGAAAACGTTGTACCCATTCCCTTCCAGAAGATCAGCGAACCCACCATCGCCATGCAGTTCATGGTAAACGACTCTCCCCTGGCCGGCCAGGAGGGCAAATACGTTACCAGCCGCCACATCCGGGATCGGCTGTTCAGAGAGTTGAACACCGACGTTTCCCTTCGGGTGGAGGAGACGGACACCACGGAATGCTTTAAGGTATCCGGCAGAGGCGAGCTGCATCTGTCCGTACTGATTGAAAATATGCGTAGAGAGGGCTATGAATTTGCGGTCAGCAAGGCGGAGGTACTCTACCGCACCGACGAGGACGGCAGACGAACCGAACCCATGGAGCTGGCTTACATTGACGTCCCCAACGAGTTTGCCGGAGCCGTCATTGAAAAGCTGGGACAGCGTAAAGGGGAACTGCGGAATATGGGCGCCATCTCTGGCGGCGCCTACACCCGCCTGGAATTTTCCATCCCCGCAAGAGGCCTTATCGGCTATCGTGGAGAGTTTCTGACAGATACCAAAGGAAACGGCATTATGAACACCGTGTTTGACGGATATGCCCCCCATAAGGGCGACATCCAGTACAGAAAGCAGGGCTCCCTGATTGCCTTTGAGGCGGGAGACGCAGTTACCTACGGCCTGTTCAACGCCCAGGAGCGGGGCGCCCTCTTTATCAGCCCCGGCGAACGGGTCTACGCGGGCATGGTCATCGGCCAGACCGGGAAAAATGAAGACATTGAAGTGAATGTATGCAAGAAAAAGCAGCTGACCAACACCCGCTCCTCCAGTGCGGACGAGGCCCTGCGTCTGACGCCGCCCAGAATCCTTTCCCTGGAGCAGGCTCTTGATTTCATTGACACGGACGAGCTGCTGGAGGTTACTCCCACCCATCTGCGCATCCGCAAAAAGATTCTGGATCCCCTTATGAGGAAACGGGCCGTGAATCGGAAACAGGTATAACAAGGCTCACCCTTGTCCCCTTTCCGAAGCTGCTTTCCACTCTGATTGAAATTCCCAGCTGCCGGCATATCCTGCTGCACAGATACAGGCCGATGCCGGTAGCTCTTTTATCCACACGGCCGTTATACCCCGTAAAACCTTTGTCGAAAATTCTCGGCAGATCCTCTGCCCGGATTCCCATACCCGTATCCTCTACATATAAAATGACCCCTGCCGGGCCGCTTTCTTCCGGGATACGCAGGGTAATTTTCCCTTTTTCCGTATATTTGACGGCATTGGACAAAATCTGTTCCAGACAGAAGGAAAACCATTTCTCATCCGTCAGCACACGGCACGCCTCCTCCGGCACCTCCACCTGCAGGCCTTTATTAATAAACAGAACGGAATACTTTCTGACCGCCTGCCGCAGCAAAGTTACCAGGTCATAACTCTGCAGCACCAGGTCTGAGGCCATGCTGTCCAGACGCTGGATAGTCAGCGCCATCTCCACATACTGTTCGATTTTAAACAATTCCTCCCGCATCCGGAAATTGTTCCTGCAGTCCCCTGACTCCTCCAGCAGAAGCTTCATGGCGGCAATAGGCGTCTTAATCTGGTGGGCCCACATGAGGAAATAATCCCTGCGGTCCGCCTCCTTTTCCTCTCTGTCCGTCTGCTCCCTGCTTCTGTTCTCATCCACAATCCAAAGCAGCCGGATAAGCTGCTGCTCCACAGTCTCCGGCTCTCCGTCCTCTTCCGGTTCTTCCGCTCCCTCCGGGACTTCCTGCAGACACAGCGCTTTGGTCTGCCGGAATTCCCTTTCCACCGCTTCCAGCGCCCTGCGCTTCTGCACATACCGCCTTCCCTGCCGGACGCCCGCTCCCGCCCAGAGGGCCAATGTCAACACCAGGGCGTACAGCAGCTTTCCCAGATTTTCCAGATGATACAGGCAGCACACCGCCACAAATAAAAACACTGTCACAATATACAGGAAAACTGCCGGCCTGTTTTCACCCAGATATTCCCTCAGGAGCCGAAGGTCTGATTTTTCTTTTTTTCGCTCATTTTTCTTCTTTCTTTCCACCTTTATACCCCCAGGCAATACCCCTGCCCCCGCCGGGTATGTATCAGTTCTCCTCTCCCCAGGCTCTCCAGCTTTTTCCGCAGCCGGGTCATATTTACCGTCAGGGTATTATCATCCACAAAGCAGTCATTGTCCCAGAGCCGTTTCATAATGGCCTCCCTGGATACAATCCGTTCCGGGTTTTCAAACAGAAGCTGCAGGATGCGGAACTCGTTTTTTGTCAGCTCCAGTCTCTTGTCCCCTGCCGCTATGGCCGTTGCCCACATATCCAGCAGAATGCCCTGATACTCCATGACGCTGGTCTGTCCCCTGAAGGCATAGGTCCTGCGGAGCATGGCCTGTACCTTTGCCCCCAGAACCTCCGGTTCAAAAGGTTTTGTCACAAAATCATCTCCGCCCATATTTACCGCCATGACAATGTTCATATTATCCCCGGCAGACGATATAAAAATAATAGGCACCTGAGACACCTGTCTGATCTGCCCGCACCAGTAATATCCGTTGTAAAAAGGCAGTCCCACGTCCATCAGCACAATATGGGGCTCTGCCGCCGCAAACTCCTGCAGGACATTCTGAAAATCCTGCACACATGCCACAGCATAGCCCCATTTCCCAAGATAAGTCCGAAGCTGCTCCGCAATGACCCTGTCATCCTCCACCACAAGGATCCTGTACTTTTCCACTTTTTAATATTCCTCTTCTTCCTCGCCCTCATGGATGTCCGATTTCGGCTTCTCCAGCCCTTCGATGACAATATGGTGCTTCTCTGCATAATCCCAGAGGGCGGCGTGTATGGCCTCCTCAGCCAGCAAAGAACAGTGTACCTTAACAGGGGGCAGTCCGTCAAGAGCTTCCATCACCGCCCTGTTGGTAACCTGAAGCGCCTCCTGCACAGTCTTCCCCTTCACCAGCTCCGTAGCCATGGAGCTGGTAGCCACAGCAGCCCCGCAGCCAAAGGTTTTAAACCTTGCCTCCTGTATCACGCCCTTTTCATCAATATCCAGGTACATCCTCATGATGTCCCCGCACTTCGCGTTGCCCACGGTTCCCACGCCGCTTGCATCCTCAATCTCCCCCACATTCCTGGGATTCTGAAAATGATCCATTACCTTTTCACTGTACATTTCCGTTATGCTCCTTCCTGATAAAATCCTCATACAGCGGGGACATATCCCGCAGCTTTCCCACAATTTCCTTCAGCGCCTCCACCACATAATCCAGTTCCTCTTTCGTGTTCTCCTCAGAGAGCGTGAGGCGCAGGGAACCGTGGGCCTCCTCATGCTTTAAGCCTGTAGCCAGCAGCACATGGGAGGGATCCAGTGCGCCGGAGGTACAGGCCGATCCGCTGGAAGCGCAGATTCCCTTCCTGTCCAGCATAATCAGTATGGACTCCCCTTCCACATATAAAAA
Organism: Acetatifactor muris; assembly: GCA_023664365.1. Taxonomy (GTDB): domain Bacteria; phylum Bacillota; class Clostridia; order Lachnospirales; family Lachnospiraceae; genus Acetatifactor; species Acetatifactor muris_B. Next base: position 21,301 of record JAMPFR010000055.1, read on the forward strand.
GGAAAAATTCACATTGCCGGGCAGACGCTTTGTCCTGTGCCCGTTCAGACGGCAGTATGGAATTTCCCGTTCAATCCGCTCTATCAGATAATCACGCAGCTCCGCTTCCTTTGCCGCCCTCTCCTCCATCCGGCCCAACGCCCGCACCGTGGCCGCCTCCAGTCCTGCGACGCCGGGAACATTCTCCGTTCCCGCCCTGCGGTTCCTCTCCTGCGCACCACCGTGTATAAAGGAGCGCAATTTCAGTCCCGTTCGAATGTACAGGAAGCCGATTCCCTTAGGGCCGTTCATTTTATGTCCGCTGGCGCTGAGCATATCAATGTGCAGCCTGTCCACATCAATGGGAAGCTGCCCGAACACCTGAACCGCATCGGTGTGAAACAAAATGCCGTGAGCCTTTGCAATGGCTCCGATTTCCTCCACCGGCTCTATGGTGCCAATCTCATTATTGGCAAACATAACGCTGATAAGTATGGTGTCCGGCCGGATTGCCGCCTGTAAAGCCTCCAAATCCACCAGCCCCTCCGCATCCACGTCCAGATAAGTAACCTCATAGCCCCTTTTTTCCAGATATTCGCAGGTATGCAGAATCCCGTGGTGCTCAATCTTCGTGGTAATGATATGCTTTCCCTTGCCTTCATAAGCCTCTGCAGCCGCCTTCAGGGCCCAGTTATCCGCCTCTGTGCCCCCCGACGTAAAATAGATTTCCTCCTGCTTTGCCCCGATGGCCTCCGCTATCGTCCGCCTGGCCTGATTCACCGCCTTTTTCGCCGCAGACCCCAAGGAATAAATGGCACTGGGATTCCCGAACTGTTCGGAAAAAAAAGGCAGCATTGCCTCCACTGCCTCAGGAGCCGTCTTTGTGGTGGCCGCGTTGTCAAGATATATCATCATTACATCCTCCTATGTCTCGTCTCTTATTTTATCCCATACCGCAAAACACTATCTTCAATTTTTTTCGGGCCTTTTAATTCATAGTGCTTTACTAGGAATTTCAACTATAATATAACACCGAAGGCACGTTCTGTCAACCGCCGAAAGGGAATATAATAGAAAAAAACATCCCCCGGGGTGTCCTATGAAAACAAAAACAAATCATCCGTTGATTGTGGGTACCGTCATCCTCACCCTCACCGGCCTTGTAAGCCGCATCATCGGTTTCTTTTACCGCATTTATCTCTCCCGCCTTTTCGGCGAGGAAGGCATGGGGCTGTACCAGCTTTTAAGCCCCGTTCTGTCCCTTTCCTTCTCCCTGACCGCCGCAGGCTACCAGACCGCCATCTCCAAGCTGGTGGCGGAACAGACCGCAAAATCAAAAAGGGTCTCCCTCGGCCCCATGGCCGCAGGCTTAACCGTCTCCCTGCCCCTGTCTCTGCTCTGCAGCGCCGCCGTCTACTTCGGCGCGGACTTCATTGCCGCGGCGCTGCTGCAGGAACCCAGAACCACCTCCATGCTGCGCATTCTCTCCTTCTCCATACCCATGAGCGCCGTCCACGCCTGTGTCAACGGCCACTTTTACGGTATTAAAAAGGCGGGAATCCCGGCAGCCTCACAGCTGCTGGAGCAGATTGCCAGAGTGGGCTGCGTCTTTCTGTCAGCCGGGCAAAGTCTGAGCGCAGGCAGGGTTCCTTCCATCAGCGTGGCCGTTCTGGGCCTTACCATGGGAGAACTGTGTTCCATGCTGTTTTCTCTGGCTGCAATATGGCAGACCCCCGGATCGGCTTCCCGACTTTCCCCCGTACATAGCGCGCGGCAGCTCCATGACGATTCCGGCTCTTCCCGGCCCCATCCGGCACAGGGTGCACGGCAGGCGCTGGGACTGTCGTCCCGCCTGTCCGCCGGGCGTGGACTTTACCCCGGCCTGTTGTCCATGGCTCTTCCCCTGACTGCCAACCGCATTGTGCTGAACCTCCTGCAGAGCGTGGAATCCGTATCCATCCCCGCCCGGCTGCGGCTCTACGGCTATGACAACACTACCGCCTTAAGTGTATACGGCGTTCTCACCGGCATGGCGATGCCCTTTATCTTTTTTCCCAACGCCCTTACCAGCTCCGTGGCTGTGCTGCTGCTTCCCGTCATCTCCGAAAATTACGCCCTGGGCAACTTTTCGGCGGTTAAAAATGCCACCCTGAAGACCGTGAAATACTGCGGACTCATGGGCCTTATCTGCATGGCGGTTTTTCTGTCTATGGGCCGTTTTGCAGGCACTGTGCTCTTCCACAGTCCCCTGGCCGGTCACTTTATCACAACCTTAGGCTTTATCTGCCCCTTTCTGTATCTGGATACCACCCTTTCCAGCATCCTGCAGGGCCTGGGCAAGGCGGGACACATTTTTGTTATGAACGTCGTCTGCCTTCTGATACGCCTGGCCTTTGTGTTCCTTGCAGTGCCCCGCTTCGGCATCACCGGCTATCTCTGGGGACTCCTGGCAAGCCAGCTGACGCTGGGCATACTTTACCTGGCAGCCCTGATGCGCTTTCTGAAGAAGACGGCAGTCGCCCCCACCCGTAAAACGGGTGGCTCGGGACGCGGGCTATAAGCCCGC
>JAMPFR010000056.1 GCA_023664365.1 Acetatifactor muris
GCATTTTGAGAAAGGGAAATTTTATGATTAGAATACTTTTCGTGTGCCACGGCAACATCTGCCGTTCCCCCATGGCTGAGTTTATTTTAAAGGACATGGTGCAGAAACAGGGGATCGGAAATCGCTTTCTGATTTCCTCTGCGGCCACCAGCACGGAAGAAATCTGGAACGGCGTGGGCAATCCGGTGTATCCGCCCGCGAAAGCGGAGCTTGCCAGGCATGGTATCGACTGCGGGGGAAAAAGGGCGGTGCAGGTGACGAAGGCGGACTATGATAAATATGATTTTCTCATTGGTATGGACAGCGCCAATATCCGGAATATGCAGCGCATCCTGGGCGGGGATCCGGAGGGAAAAGTGTTTAAGCTGCTTTCCTTTGCGGGACAGGATCGGGATATTGCCGACCCTTGGTATACGGGAGACTTTTGCTTAACATACCGTGACATAGTACAGGGATGCCGGGCTCTTCTTGCATATCTTTCTGAAAATTTATGAATGTAATACATTTGCAAAAAATTTAAAAATTTTTTTAAAAAAGTCTGTTTCTTTGAAAAGCATAGATGTGCTTTCTGAAAAACAGTCTCATACCATATCTTGTGGTTTTAAACCCCAAAGCGCTCTGCAGAATGCCTGCGGAGCGCTTTTTTGCGCGGTTTCGTCAAAAAATAGCACTTGTCAAATTCTTAAAAATAGTTTAGAATCTTACTTAAAAGTGGGATGAATGTGGCATAAAAACCCATAAAGTGGGATGAAGTGCCATAAAAGTACGACAGACTCAGCTTTTGGACTGGTGGTGATTGCGTTTGTTCATGGGTAGATACAATCATACAATCGACCCGAAAGGCAGACTGAGCATTCCCTCAAAGTACCGCGACATTCTGGGGGATGAGTTCGTGGTATCCAAGGGAATGGACGGCTGCTTATTTGTGTACGCGATTGATGATTGGAAAACCTTTGAAGAAAAGCTGGCGTCACTGCCGTTGATTAATGTGGAGGCCAGGCAGTTTGCAAGGTTCTTTCTCTCAGGCGCGCAGTATGTGACGGTGGACAAGCAGGGACGTATATTGATGCCCCAGGATCTGCGGGAGTTTGCAGGGCTGGAGAAGGACGTTGTGCTTGCCGGCATGGGCGGACGCATTGAAATCTGGAGTCTGGAGAAGTGGGATGAAAACAGCGGGCAGGTGGACATCAACAAGATTTCGGAAGGAATGATTAACCTGGGGCTGACAATATAGGAGCCTTGTATGGAATTTAAACATTATTCCGTGTTGCTGGCGGAGACCATTGAACAACTTCATGTAAAGCCCGACGGAATTTATGTTGACGGTACGCTGGGAGGAGGAGGACATGCCTTTCAGGTGTGCAGCAGGCTCACCACAGGCCGATTTTACGGAATTGACCGGGATGATGCGGCAATCGGCGCGGCGTCGGAAAGGCTGGAACCCTTCGGAGACAGAGTGACCGTCCTGCGGGATAATTACTGTAACATGCGCAGGGCGCTTGCGGCGGAAGGCGTGGAGAAGGTGGACGGAATTGTCCTGGATTTGGGAGTTTCCTCTTATCAGCTGGATACGGAGGAGCGGGGGTTTTCCTATCGCTACGACGCACCTTTGGATATGAGAATGGATCGGCGGCAGACGCTGACCGCCGGGGACATTGTAAACGATTACTCCGAGAATGAGCTGTATCGCGTTATCCGGGATTACGGGGAAGACAAATTCGCAAAGAATATTGCAAAGCACATTGTGAGGGCAAGGGCGGACAAGCCCATAGAGACTACATATGAACTGAATGAAATCATCCGGGCGGCAATTCCGGCAAAGATGCGGCAGAAGGGACATCCCTCCAAACAGACCTTTCAGGCAATCCGCATTGAGTGCAACCGGGAGCTGGAGGTGCTTAAAGATTCGCTGGACGATTTCATAGAGATGCTGAATCCCGGCGGGAGATTGTGTGTTATCACCTTTCATTCTCTGGAGGATCGCATTGTAAAGACTATATTCAGAAAAAACGAAAATCCCTGTATCTGCCCGCCTGATTTCCCCGTTTGTGTCTGCGGGAGGGTATCAAAGGGAAGAGTAGTGACAAGGAAGGCAATCCTGCCGTCAGAGCAGGAAATTGCGGAGAACAGCCGATCTCAAAGCGCCAAACTGAGGGTATTCGAGGCGGCCGGGGATATACAGACGAGTCGATAACCGCAGGCGGCCGGGCAAATATCTGCCCCTGTCAGAATGCAGTCGGAAATGAAATAAAAGTATAATTTGGAAAGCAGGAAATAAGGATGAGCCGAAACAGAAGGAATTACAGACAGACTGCATATGAGAAGAGAACCGGCGCAAGGGCGGAGAGAAACAGGAATTTCTATGTCTACGGAAGCGCCGCTTATGAGACGGAAGCGGAGAGACAGTGGGAGGCAGAGCCCAGAAGGCAGGTGCAGCCCGCTGTCCGCAAGAACCGTGAAAAGGCGAATCACATGAGCGCGGGCTATGTGCTTTTCCTTGCAGCGGCGCTGTGCGCTGCGGCGTTTATTCTGGTAAACTATATTCAGCTGCAGGCAGATCTGACTAATCTGACTAAGAGCGTTGCGGCAAAGCAAAGCGAGCTGAACACTCTGAGAGATGCAAACAACGAGCAGTACAACAGAATTGTCAACAGTATTAACCTGGAGGAAATCAAGCGCATTGCCATCGGTGAGCTGGGCATGATCTATGCCCAGGAGGGACAGATTATTACCTATACCCACGAGGGTGACGATTACATGCGTCAGGTGCCGGGTTCAAAGTAACGAAAGCAGCAGAGGTGCAAGGTGAAAGAACAGAATGTGAAAGAGAAAAAAAAGAGTAAATTCTCCATAAAAATGCAAAAGAAGCTGGTGGTACTGTTTGGAATAGTACTGCTGGCTTTCGTCTGCTTAAGCGCCCGGCTGCTGGTTCTGGCCAGGGATAAGGAAACCCTGTACCAGAAGCAGGTTCTGGCCCAGCAGCAGTATGATTCAACCACCCTGCCCTACAGGCGGGGGGACATTGTGGACGCAAAGGGTACGGTGATTGCCACCAGCGAGAAGGTCTATAACCTTATCATAGACGCAAAGGTCATGAACACTGAGATCGGCGGGAAAACACCTTATCTGGAGCCTACGCTGACCGCCCTGGGACAGTATTTTGATTTGGATATGGGAGCCATCAGGGAGCATGTGGCAGCCAATAAGAATTCCGCCTGGTATGTGGCAAAAAAGCAGATGAGCTATGATGAAATCAGCGGATTTAAGGCAGCACAGAAGGAAAACCCCAATATCAGAGGAGTCTGGTTTGAGGAGGAATACAAAAGGATTTATCCCTATGGCGCCATGGCGGCGGACGTCATCGGGTTTTCCAATATGGACAATCAGGGCAGCTACGGGTTGGAGGAGTATTACAGTGAGGTGTTAAACGGCGTCAACGGCAGGGAGTACGGCTATGTGAACGACGACCTGGCGCTGGAACGCACGGTGAAAGCGGCGCTGGACGGCAATAATATCCACAGTACCGTTGACGCCAATGTGCAGCTGATTGTGGAAAAATATCTGAAACAGTTTATGGAAGAGCACAGGGATGAATACCATCCGGGCAACGGAGCGGAAAACGTGGGCTGTGTGATTCAGTGGGTGGACACGGGAGAAATTCTTGCCATGGCCAGCTATCCCACCTATGATTTGAACGACGTGCGCAATCCCCAGGCGCTGCTTGGTTCCATGATGGTGGAGCAGGTGGATCTGGGAAACGGCTATTATGAAATCAAAAAGAACGGCAAGGTTATCGACCAGGCCGTTCTGGATGCCATGAATGAAGACGAGCTGTACCTGAATCTGAACAATCTCTGGAAGAACTATTGTATTACCGGCACCTATGAGCCGGGATCCGTAGCAAAGCCCTTTACGGTGGCGGCCGCCCTGGAAAAGGGAACCATTGCGCCCAACAGTACCTTTGAGTGTAACGGTATGCTGGAAATCGGCGGCCACGAAATCAAGTGCCACAGCAGCATGCGGGGCACCCACACGCTGGAGCAGGCCGTAGCCACCTCCTGCAACGTGTCCATGATGAAAATTGCCCAGACCCTTGGAGCGGAACAATTCAGCGAGTACCAGAATATCTTTAACTTCGGGCTCAGGACAAATATCGACCTGGCAGGGGAGGCCAGAACAGCCAGCCTGATTTATACGGCTGACAGGATGGGGCCTACGGATCTGGCCACCAACAGCTTCGGGCAGAATTTTAACGTGACAATGATACAGACGATCACGGCCTTCAGCTCATTGATAAACGGCGGTTATTATTACGAGCCTCATATGGTAAGCAAGATTACCAACGCCGGGGGAGCCACAGTGGAAAATATCGAGCCCAGGGTATTAAAGCAGACCATATCCGAATCCACCTCCGGTTATATCAGACAGTACTGTCGGGCGGTGGTGGAAAGCGGCACCGGAAAGACGGCCCGTCCCGCAGGCTATATGATTGGCGGCAAGACCGGCACCGCGGAGACCATTGACCCCAATACCCACAAGCGTTCCGAAACGGATCATGTGGTGTCCTTTATGGGTTACGCGCCGGCGGATGACCCTAAGATTGCCATTTATGTGGTGGTGGACAGACCCAATGTGGAGAAGCAGGGCAATGCCAGGCTGGCAACGGGGATTGTGCGGAACATCCTGACTGAGGTACTTCCTTATCTGAACATATTTATGACTGAGGAGCTGAGCGAAACCGAGATACAGGAGCTGGCAGCTCTGAATCTGGAGATTACCACCCAGTATACCGGCGGCCGGACGGAAGGCAGCCAGGAAGGGGGCGATGGCTCCCGGCCGTCGGAACCGGACGGCGCTGCAGGAAGCCAGTATTGGATGTCCTTCCCTGTGGATCCGGAAAGCGGTTACCGGGTAGATCCGGCCACGGGCTTCAAATATGACGCGCAGGAGGGTTTCCTGGTAGATTCTGCGCTGGGAGCGGACACGCCGGTGAATCCCGACATCAATTAACGGCCGGAAGACATAACCTTACAAAAAGAGGAATAAAGTATATCAATACCTTTTTGATGAGGTTTCCTATGCTGACGGACAATAACAGAATTTTTCACAGGAAGAAGATTCTGGTAGTCTTTTTCCTCTGTGCCGGAATGCTGGTTCTTCTGTTCGGCAGGCTTGTGTACCTGTGTGTGTGGCGTTCGGAGCATTATTCTCAGCGGGCCACGGATCTCCATGAGAGGGAGAGAAGCATTAAGGCGGCCAGGGGAAGAATTCTGGATCGGAACGGCAAGGTGCTGGCGGACAATAAAACGGTCTGCACCGTGTCTGTGGTACATAACCAGCTGGAGGAGCCGGAGAAGGTGATTGAGATTTTATGCCGGGAGCTGGAATTATCCGAGGAGTATGTGAGAAAACGGGTAGAGAAATATTCTTCCATGGAGCGCATCAAGAGCAACGTGGACAAAGCGGTGGGGGACAGAATCCGGGAGTATGACCTGGCAGGGGTAAAGGTGGATGAGGATTATAAGCGCTATTACCCTTACGATGATCTGGCCAGCAAGGTGTTAGGCTTTACCGGCGGCGACAACCAGGGCATTATCGGACTGGAGGTGGTCTATGAGGAATACCTGAAGGGAGAACCGGGAACCATCCTCACCATCACGGACGCCAAGGGTATTGAGGTGGAGGCGGCGGGAGAGCGGAGAATAGAGCCGGTAAACGGCAGCGACCTCTGCATCAGCGTGGATATGAACATCCAGTCCTATGCCACCCAGCTTGCGGTTCAGGCCAGGGCTGCAAAGCAGGCGGACAGCGTTTCCATTCTGGTGATGAATCCCGGGAACGGGGAAATATATGCCATGGTGAACGTGCCGGAATTTGACTTAAACAATCCCTACGAGCTGCCGGAGGGCACGGATGAGACGAATCTTACGGCAGAGGAAAAGCAGAATCTGCTGAATGCCGTCTGGCGTAACGGTTGCATCAATGACACCTATGAGCCGGGGTCAACCTTTAAGATTATCACTGCGGCGGCAGGGCTGGAGGAGCAGGTGGTTACTACGGCCAGCACCTTTAACTGTCCGGGGTTTATCGTGGTGGACGACAGGAAGATACGCTGCCATAAGGTGGCGGGCCACGGTACTCAGGATTTCACCCACTGTATGATGAATTCCTGCAATCCGGCGCTGATAACCGTGGGGCTGCGGCTGGGCATAGATAATTATTACCGGTACTTTGAACAGTTCGGTCTGAAGACCAAGACGGGAATCGACCTGCCCGGCGAGGCGGCAACCATTATGCACCAAAAGGAAAATATGGGGAATGTGGAGCTGGCAACGGTGGCATTCGGCCAGTCCTTCCAGATTACGCCCATACAGCTTATCACTACGGCTTCCTCCATCATCAACGGAGGAAACAGGATTACCCCTCACTTTGGGGTAAAGACCACAGATGAGGCGGGAAATGTGCTGGAAACCTTTACCTATCCCGTGACGGAGGGGATTGTATCTGAGGAAACCAGCGCCACCATGCGGGAAATCCTGGAGATGGTGGTGTCGGAGGGCTCCGGGAAAAACGGGGGCGTAGCAGGCTTCCGCATCGGCGGGAAGACGGCAACAAGCCAGACCCTGCCCAGGGGCAGCGGCCGGTATATTGCATCCTTTATCGGCTTTGCGCCGGCGGATGACCCACAGGTGATTGCGCTTGCCATTATCAACAACCCGCAGGGAACCTATTACGGCGGACAGGTGGCGGCGCCTGTGATTCGGCAGCTTTTTGAAAATATTCTTCCGTATTTGGGAATAATGGAGTATAATCAATGATAAGTAAGGTCAGCATTTTGGCGGTGGTAATAGCTTTCTGCATCAGCGCAGTCTTAGGGCCGGTGCTCATTCCCTGGTTGAGAAGGCTTAAAGTGGGGCAGACGGTGCGGGAGGATGGCCCTGCGGGGCATCTGAAAAAGAACGGGACGCCTACCATGGGAGGTCTGCTGATTCTCCTGTCGGTGTCCGTGGCGACGCTGCTCTTTGTGAAGGATTATCCCAGAACCGCGCCCATCCTGTTCCTGACGGCAGGGTTTGGGCTGATTGGATTTCTGGATGATTACATAAAAGTGGTCTGCAGGCGTTCCATGGGGCTTTCGCCTCTGCAGAAGCTGGCGGGTCAGATTGCGGTTACCGGAATTTTTGCCTGTTATCTGCTGCATTTTACGGATGTGAGCCTTGCCATGAGAGTTCCCTTTCTGCCGGAGGTTTTTCTGGATTTCGGCATGTGGAACATTCCCATTCTGTTTTTTGTGGTGCTGGGAACCGTGAACGGTGTGAATTTCACGGACGGCCTGGACGGACTGGCAGGAAGCGTCACGGTGATTGTGGCAGTGTTTTTTACAGTGGTTGCCATAGGTACGGGGAGCGGGATCGAGCCTGTGACCTGCGCGGTGGCAGGGGCGCTGCTGGGTTTTCTGCTGTTTAACGTGCATCCGGCAGAGGTGTTTATGGGAGACACGGGCTCTCTGGCCCTGGGAGGCTTTGTGGCAGCCTGCGGCTACATGCTGCAAATGCCGCTGTTCATTGCCATTGTAGGCTTTATTTATCTGGTGGAGGTGCTCACCGTTATTTTGCAGGTGGGATATTTTAAATTAAGCGGCGGCAGGCGGCTTTTCAAAATGGCTCCGCTGCATCATCACTTTGAACTGTGCGGCTGGTCGGAGACCAGAATTTCCGCCCTGTTTACCATTATCACGGCGTTGATGTGTCTGGTGGCATTAATGGGGCTGAGGCAGTAAAGATTAATCAGGAAAAGGAAACTGTAAATAATGGAAAATTATCTTGTCATAGGCTCCGGCATCAGCGGAGTCGGTTCGGTAAAGCTTCTGGAGCATATGGGGAAAAATGTGACGCTGTATGACAGCAGCGAGACGCTGACTGCGGAGGAAATCCGGGGCAGGCTTCCCGCGGACAGCAGGGCGGTCTGCATTGCAGGGACGCTGCCGGAGGAGGTGCTTCAGAGGATACAGAAGGTGGTCTTAAGCCCGGGAGTGCCTGCGGATATTCCGCTGGTGCAGCGCCTGCGGGAACAGGGCGCCGGGATTATGGGTGAGATTGAACTGGGCTATCAGGAGGAGAAGGGCAGGGTGGCTGCCATCACAGGCACCAACGGCAAAACCACCACCACCACGCTCACGGGGGAAATCATGAAAGCGTGGCTGGGGGAGGAGAAGGTTTTTGTGGTGGGAAATATCGGGAATGCCTACACCTCAGAATGTCTGAAGACAACGGCAGATACCGTGACTGTGGGGGAAATCAGTTCCTTTCAGCTGGAGACCATCTGCGATTTTCACCCGGCGGTTTCCGCCATCCTGAATATCACGCCGGATCATCTGAACCGCCACCATACCATGGAAGCCTATGTGGCGGCCAAGGAGAATATCACCCGGAACCAGACAAAGGATGACGTCTGTGTGTTGAATTATGAAAACGAATATACCAGGGAGTTCGGAAGCAGGTGTCCCGCCGGGGTGGTGTGGTTTTCTTCCGCCAGGGAGCTTAAAGAGGGCTACTGGCTGCGGGGCGATAAAATTGTGAAGAGCGGGGGCGGAAGCACCAGGGAGATTCTGGATATTCACAAGGATATGAACCTGGTGGGCCTTTGCAACGTGGAGAACGTAATGGCGGCGCTTGCCGTGGCTGACGGAATGGGTGTGCCGGAGGAATGCGTTTTAAAGGTTATCAGGGAATTTCACGCGGTGGAGCATCGGATTGAGTATGTGGCTACAAAGGGCGGCGTTGACTATTATAATGACTCCAAGGGAACGAATCCGGACGCCGCCATTCAGGGAATCAGGGCCATGAACAGGCCTACGGTCCTGATCGGCGGGGGTTATGATAAAGAGAACGAGTATGACCAGTGGATTGAAAGCTTTGAGGGAAAGGTCAAGTGGCTGGTGCTCATAGGGCAGACCCGGGAAAAGATTGCGGCCTGCGCCAGAAGCCACGGCTTTGACAGAATTCGTTTTGCAGACAGCTATCAGGAGTGTCTGGAGCTCTGTACCCGTCTGGCGGAAGAGGGAGACGCGGTGCTTTTGTCGCCGGCCTGTGCCAGCTGGGGGATGTTTCCCAATTACGAGGTCAGGGGAGAGCTTTTTAAGGAATACGTCAGGGGGCTGGCATAAGCGGCTATAAGGAGTGTCTATGGCAACACGGCGAATTGCAAAGAGGAGAAAAAAAGAAGAATCCGAATATTTTTTTGACTACAGCCTTTTGTTTATTGTGCTGTTCCTTCTGGGCTTCGGCCTGGTGATGATTTATTCCGCCAGCTCCTACGAGGCTTTTCAGGACTTTGGGGATGCGGCATATTACCTGAAGAAACAGCTTCTGGCAGTTATCATAGGTCTTGTGATGATGATTCTTGTAGCCAATATTCCCTATCAGTTCTGGGAACGGTTTGCACTTTTGGGCTATCTGGTGTCCATGGCCCTGGTGCCGTTAGTCCTGACGCCTCTGGGTGTGGAATCCCACGGCGCAAAGCGGTGGATCAAGATTCCGGGAATCGGCCTGAACCTGCAGCCTGCGGAGGTGGCAAAGCTGGGTATGATTCTGTTTCTGGCAGTGCTGGTGTGCAAAATGGGAAAGAGTGTCCGCAGCATGAAGGGGTTTATCATTATGGTGCTGGTGCCCATGCCCGTAGTGTTGGAGGTATACCTGATTACAAGGAACTTAAGCTCCGCCATTATCATTCTGGGAATTTCGGTGCTGATGGTGTTTGTGGCCAGTCCGGATTACAGGAAATTCGTTATCATGGGAGCGGCGGGAGTGGCTGTGGTGGCTGTGGCGGTTTTCGTAATTGTATCCGCCTACAACTCCGGCGAACAGATGGCCTTTCGAAGCGAGCGTATCGTGGCATGGCTGGATCCCGAGAGCCAGGCCCAGGGCAAGGGCTTTCAGACTATTCAGGCCCTGTATGCCATCGGAAGCGGCGGCATCTGGGGAAAAGGGCTTGGGCAGAGTATGCAGAAGCTCAGCTTCCTGCCGGAGGCCCAGAACGACATGATTTTCTCCATTATCTGCGAGGAGCTTGGCCTGTTTGGAGCCATTGCCGTAATATTGATGTTCATTATGCTGCTGTGGAGGATGATGGTGATTGCCAACAACGCCACGGATCTGTTCGGAGCCATGCTGGTGGTGGGGGTCATGGGCCATATTGCCATACAGTCCATTTTAAATATTGCAGTTGTGACAAACACCATTCCCAACACGGGAATCTCCCTGCCCTTTATCAGCTACGGAGGCTCCTCCGTCATGTTCCTGCTGATAGAGATTGGCCTGGTCTTAAGCGTGGCAAAGAGGATACAGCTGAAAGAGTTATAGGGAACTAAGACAGGCTCCGCCTCATAGGATATAGTAATCTTATTTGAGGCTTAAGGAATATGGATTCGATTCACATATGGGGCGGTGTCGCCCTGCAGGGAGAGGTTTGTATCCAGGGTTCCAAAAATGCGACGCTTCCGATTCTGGCGGCGACGCTGCTTACGGGTGAATGCTCTTATATAAAGAATTGTCCCAGAATTTCGGATGTTTATGCCATGGTAAGCTTACTGCAGGGTCTGGGATGCGTGGTGAACTGGCAGGAGAACGGGCTGCTGGTGGATTCCTCCGGCGTGAAACGGGGAGAAATGCGTTCCGAGGCGGTAAGGGGGATGCGATCGTCCCTGTGTCTGCTGGGCGCCATGCTGGGCAGATGCAGCGAGGCAGTAATGGAGCATCCGGGAGGCTGTGTCATCGGTTCCCGTCCCATCGACCTGCACATTGCTGCCCTTGAACGGATGGGAGTTGAGTTTCGGGAAGAGAAAGGCCTGCTGAAGGCTTCCGCAGACCGGCTTCACGGGGCGGAAATCACATTGCCCAAGCCCAGCGTGGGAGCCACGGAAAATATTATTCTTGCAGGAGTCATGGCGGAGGGAGACACGGTTCTGGAGGGGGCGGCCAGGGAGCCGGAAATAACGGCTTTGTGCCGGTATCTGGAACGCTGCGGGGCAGGTATCGAAGGAATCGGCGGCAGCCGGCTGGTCATAAGAGGCGGACGAACCCTTTACGGCACGGATTTTGAGGTGCCTGCGGACCGTATTGTGGCGGGGACTTACCTGCTTGCCTGCATCGGAACCGGCGGGAACGTTTTTCTGGAGAAGGCGCCGGGGGATGAGATGGAGTCTGTGATAAAGCTGGCGGAGCGCATGGGCGGAAAGCTGTATGTTTCTGAAAAGGGTATTTATGTACAGGGGCCGGACCGGCCCAGAAACGTGGAACGCATTGAGACTGCGGCCTATCCCGGATTTCCCACGGATCTTCAGTCCGTGGCGCTGGCGGTGGAGACCATGGGGGAAGGAGAGACCGTAATTGAAGAAACGATTTTTGAGAACCGGTTCCGGGTAGTGGAAGAGCTTCGTAAAATGGGTGCATGTATAGAACAGACGGATGAAACAAAAGTACTGGTCAAAGGAGTTCCCTCGCTGCAGGGAGCCGCGACGGAGGCCAGAGAGCTGCGGGGCGGAGCTGCGCTGACGGTGGCGGGACTGATGGCCCGGGGAAAGACCTGTGTTTCGGGATGCCTGTATATATACCGGGGATATGAAAATATCTGCAGAGATTTCAGGGAGTTAGGAGCGAGGATTATAAGTGTTTAAAAGGAAGAAGGCCGGTATTATTATACTGGTACTTGTCATTCTTGGGACGGCGGTATGGGGAGCCTGGTATTATGTGATGAAAACATATACGGTGCGGCAGGTGTATGTGGAAGGAAACGTGCATTATACGGAGGAGGAAATAAAGGAAATCGTCATGGACGGCGCTTTCGGCGGCAACTCCCTGTACCTTTCCCTGAAATACCGGAACAGGGGCGTGGAGAACGTGCCCTTTGTGGATGTGATGGATGTGAAGGTGCTGGCGCCGGACACCATCAGGATTATTGTCTATGAGAAAGTACTTACGGGGTATGTGAAGTTTATGGATACCTATATGTACTTTGACAAGGACGGCTATGTGGTGGAAAGCTCAAAGGTGCGCACCGCGGGCGTACCCCAGATTCTGGGACTGGACTTCGGCTATATGGTAGTGGGACAGGAGCTGCCGGTGGAGGACAGGAGTGTCTTCAATAATATTCTGAATATCACAGGGCTTCTGAACAAGTACGAATTGAGGGCGGACAAGCTTTATTTTGGTGATAACGGGGAGATAACGGCTTATTTCGGAGATGTGAAGGTGGCCCTGGGAAACGATATGAATACCATCGGAGACAAGCTCATGCTGCTGCCGGAGCTTCTTCCCAGCTTACAGGGTTTAAGCGGCACACTTCAGATGGAAACCTACACGGAAAGCGGAGGGAGGTACATTTTTAAGCCGGAAGATCCCGGTAATTAAACTTTTTCAGAAAATAGTTGCTAAATTGAAAAAATAATTATATGATAGACTATATGAGTTAAAATGTTAAAAGGAGGATATACCTTTGCTTGAGATTAAGACGAATGACGCTGAATCTGCGGCCAAGATAATTGTTGTCGGTGTGGGCGGCGCAGGTAATAATGCTGTTAATAGAATGATTGACGAACAGATAGACGGAGTGGACTTTATCGGTGTCAATACCGATAAACAGGCTCTGCAGCTCTGCAAGGCGCCGAAGCTTCTGCAGATTGGGGAGAAGCTTACCAAGGGCCTTGGAGCCGGTGCAAAGCCGGAGATTGGCGAGAAGGCTGCGGAGGAGAGTGCAGAGGAGATTTCCGCTGCGCTGAAGGGGGCGGATATGGTGTTTGTCACCTGCGGCATGGGCGGTGGCACGGGCACCGGCGCGGCTCCCGTGGTGGCCAGGCTTGCAAAGGAGATGGGGATTCTTACCGTGGGCGTGGTGACAAAGCCTTTTCGGTTTGAGGCAAAGGCTCGTATGGTGAACGCCTTAAGCGGTATCGAACATATCAAGGCGCATGTGGACACGCTGATTGTCATTCCCAATGACAAGCTTCTGGAAATTGTGGACAGGCGTACCACCATGCCGGAGGCTCTTAAGAAAGCGGATGAAGTCCTTCAGCAGTCCGTACAGGGCATTACGGATCTGATTAATGTGCCTGCAGTTATTAACCTTGACTTTGCGGATGTTCAGACGGTTATGAAGGACAAGGGTATTGCACATATCGGCATAGGTGAGGGCAAGGGCGATGATAAAGCGTTGGAAGCGGTCAAGATGGCAGTGGAAAGCCCGCTGCTGGAGACTACCATTACCGGCGCAAGCCATGTGATTATCAATGTTTCCGGCGATATTACGCTGGCTGACGCCAATGACGCGGCAAGCTATGTGCAGAATCTGGCGGGAGATGAGGTCAATATTATTTTCGGCGCAATGTATGATGCGGCTAAATCCGACAGCTGCACCATTACCGTCATTGCCACGGGACTGGAGGATGCTTCCGCAAATGCGGCGGTACAGCCCAGGCTGGGGGCAGGGACGGCATACAGGCAGCCTACGGCTCATTTGATACCCAATTCCCTGAAAGGCATGAATCTGCAGCCGGGGGCAGGCGCCCAGCCCACAGGCCAGCAGGCGCCCAGACCGGTACAGGGGATTCAGAAGCCGGTTGACATCCGGAGCTCCGTGGAGGAAAAGAGTTTGAAGATACCGGATTTCCTGCAAAGAAAATAGTCTATAACATAATGTCAGGATCAAAAACCGTGCAGCGGAAAGCTGCGCGGTTTTTTGTCGAATAAAATTACCCGTCCCGGGCGGGGTTTTGACAAATTCCATACAGACGTCCCTTTATAATCATTATGAAAAGGATGATGCCGATGCGTTATGAGTTGTATGTAGACAGTCTGTTTCTGGTCAACTTCGTTATGAACCTTTATATACTGATGCTGGTGGATCGGAGCACGTTCCATACGGCGGCGCCCCGGCGTCTGCTGCTGGGAGCGGCTCTTGGAGGAGGCTGTTATCTGCTGCTGTTTCTGTTGAACGTTCCCGTGCCATGGAAGCTGTTCTTAGGGGCGGCAGGAGCGCTGGGAATGCTGCCTGTGGCATTTCCTGTCAGGGGGTTGAGAAATTTTCTGAAGCTCATGGAAAAAATGCTGGTTTTTTCCTTTTGCCTGGGTGGGGGGCTGCTTTTTCTGCTTCGCAGCTTCCCTGTGGGAGGCGGGGCGCTGACCGGCATTTTCGGTATTCTGGGGGCGGGAGGCATTGTCTGTCTCTTTCTGGGGCGGTTTCCCTGGGAGTCAAAGCCGGAGAACAGTATCTGCCGCGTTACCCTGGTGCGGGGAGAAAAACAGGTCACGGTATCGGCGCTGATTGATTCGGGAAACAGTTTGTCAGAGCCTGTCAGCGGGAAACCGGTATGCGTGGTGGAGGAAGAGGTATTCCGGCGCCTGTGGGAGGACGGAGGACAGCTGTTTCGGGCTATTCCCTATCACAGCATCGGGAAACGGAAAGGTATTCTGAAGGGATACCTTTTGCCGGAGCTGCAGGTGGAATTGCATGGAATGCGGAAGGCGTTTTATGAGATTTATATTGCAGTGAGTCCTGAGACAATCTCGGCGGCGGATGCGCCGGAGACGGATGCCGTAAAGATGATTATGAATCCCCGGATTTTAGAGGCAGCAAAGCGGGAGAAGCCTGAAAAAGGGCAGATTGAACCGAGAAAAGAAAAAAAGAAAATGGAGGCTGGATATGATATTAAAAGTGGCAATACCGGGAAGAATGAAATTTAAAATGATACGAAGAGAGAGCCTGCTTTTTGGCAGAAAAAGTGAAATTCACTATATAGGGGGAGCGGAGGTGCTTCCGCCGCCGTTGGAGGTGGATCAGGAAAGCCAGGTTATCAGCGACCTGGGGACAGAGGTGGACGCCGAGGCAAAGGCCACTCTGATTGAGCATAATCTGCGGCTGGTGGTTTACATTGCGAAGAAATTCGACAATACCGGAGTGGGAGTGGAGGATTTGATTTCCATCGGCACCATAGGGTTAATAAAGTCCATTAACACCTTTAATCCGGAGCGGAACATTAAGCTTGCCACCTATGCCTCCAGATGTATTGAAAATGAAATACTGATGTATCTGCGCCGCAACAGCAGAGTCCGACAGGAGGTATCGCTGGATGAGCCGCTTAACGTGGACTGGGACGGAAACGAGCTGCTGCTGTCGGATATTCTGGGAACAGACGAGGACGTGATTTACCGTGACCTTGAAAATGAGGTGGAGCGCAAGCTGCTGCTGGGAGCAATCAGTAAGCTGTCGGAGCGGGAAAAAATGATAATTAATCTCCGGTTCGGTTTGGGAAACCGAGAGGGGCAGGAGATGACCCAGAAGGAAGTGGCTGCCATGCTGGGGATTTCCCAGTCCTACATATCCAGGTTGGAAAAAAAGATAATGCGCCAGCTGAAAAAAGAGATGAGTATGCAGCTGTGATTCCGCAGCTGTGATTCCGCAGCTGTGATGCAGCAGTTTACAGCTGCCTTTATCGGTCAGACGGCGAAGGGATGCTTCCGGCGGGTGTAAAAGCCGGAGAGTGCGGATAATATTGCTTGAAAGGGGAAGAATCTTGGTATATACTATAACAGTACGGGGTCGGATGAAAATCTGACTAAGTGATACAAGGGCTGATGAAGGTGGATTATACCCAGGTGCCGTAGGATGGCGTCAGGTGAGAAAGATGATAAGCAGAAACGATATTCTTTCTATGGAATATTTGAAGAAAACAGAGTATACGGGATGCCATCAGGGGATGCGCTACCGCCTGGAGGGCGTGACGGGCGGAGGGAATGAGCGTAAACTTCGCTGCACTGTATGGCCGGAACCCTTTAATTTTGTTACAACGCCCGATAAAGATAAGGAAAGTGCAGAGTTTTCGTTTGACGAGGATGGTGTCACGGACGCAGTGGCATGGATGAACGACAGGCTGTTCGAAGAAAAGGAAAAGTGGGAACACGCGGGGGAACGTTGGGACAGCTATTGATGAGGAGCTTTGATGATTGAATATATAGATGCGGATATATCGCGGGCTTTGGGGTATCTTCCCTATGGCCTTGCGGTGGGTATTCCTGTTGCCGCGGCTGCAGTATGGCTGGCAAATGCGGTGAGAAAAAAGAAGCGGAAGCCGCCGGTGAGATGGGTGCCGGTCACAGCGTTCTGCGTTTACATGGCAGTGCTGCTTGTTATTACCTTTTTGTCCAGGGAGAGCGGGAGCAGGTCGGATGTGTTGGATTTGGAACTGTTTTCCACCTGGGGCATCAATGACAGAAACAATGCGTTTGTCATAGAGAATGTGCTGTTGTTTATTCCCTATGGCCTGTTTTACTGTTGGAATTCTTCGGAAAGGTGGAAGCTTCTGCGATGTACGTTTCTGGGAGCGGTAATCAGTCTGGGCATTGAGACCATGCAGCTGGTGACGGGCCGGGGCTATTTTCAGATTGACGATATTGTTACCAACACGCTGGGGGCTTTTCTGGGGGCGCTGCTTTACATGGTTTTATGGGGGCTGAACAGGGTTTTCAGGAATCCCGGCGGCAGCGGCGACAGGGGCGGAGACGCGGAATAGAGGAAGGATAATGGTCGGAAAGCCGGGATGGATGCCCGGCTTTTTTCTTTCGGCGGCTGCTCTCTTAATTTTTTTTGTATAGGGTATTGCTTGTGACGCTGCGTAATGTGTTAGGATAGCAGCATAAAACCATACAGAAAGGAAAAAATATGCTTGCAATTCAACATTTGACCAAACATTATAAGGGGAGTAATAAGGGCGTCACGGACATCAGTCTGCAGCTTGACCGGGGGGACATCTACGCTTTTATCGGGCATAACGGGGCGGGAAAGACCACGACGCTGAAGTGTATTGCCGGTATCCATGGCTTCGATGCGGGGGAGATCCTGATAGACGGTATTGATATAAGGAAGGATCCTTTGGGGTGCAAAAGAAAATTTGCTTATATCCCGGACAACCCTGATCTTTATGAATATCTGACCGGTGTGCAGTATTTGAATTTTGTGGCGGATATTTTTCAGGTGGAAGCCGCAGACAGAAAGGAGCGCATTCAAAAATATGCAGAATTATTTGAGATCACTCAGTCCCTTGGGGATTTGATTTCAACCTATTCTCATGGAATGAAGCAGAAGCTGGCGCTGATTTCCGCGCTGGTGCATGAGCCGAAGCTTTTGATTCTGGATGAACCCTTTGTGGGACTGGATCCTAAGGCGTCTGTGATTCTGAAAGATATTATGCGGGAAATCTGTGCAAAGGGCGGCGCGATCCTTTTTTCCACTCATGTGCTGGATGTGGCGGAGAGGCTGTGCAGCAAGGTGGCGATCATGAAAGACGGCGTCCTTGTTGCGTCCGGGGAGATGGATCGGATCGTGAAGCCGGGGCAGACACTGGAATCGATCTTTATGGAGGTGATAAACCATGAGAATGATGCTGTCACAGATTAAAGCTCTGGCAAGGGCGGAGCTGTATAATATTTTCGGGCGGAATGTGCTGCGGTTTTCCAAAGACAAACGGATAAAGCGCAGAGCTGTGTTGTTGGCAGTAACCTATATTTTTGTGGTATTTATGCTGCTGCTGTATGCGGGTGCGCTGTCCTGGGGGCTGTGTATGCTTTCGTTATATGACATAGTGCCTGCTTATCTGATCATGATTTCCGGCCTGTTGATTTTCATTTTCGGTATTTTCAAAGCGGGCGGCGTCATGTTCAAAAAAGAGGGATATGATATTCTTTCTTCCCTGCCGGTTTCCCAAGGCGCTATTGTAATCAGCCGGTTTTGGCGGCTGTATGTGGAAAATCTTCTGCTGGCCTCAGGGGTATTGCTGCCGGGGCTGGGGGTCTATATTTGGTTCGTAAGACCGGGTTTTGCTTTTTTTCCGTTCTGCCTGTTGGGGATAGCAGTCTCGCCTGTTTTGCCTACGGTGGGAACAGTTTTCGCGGGTGCGCTGATCACTGCAATTGCGTCCAGAATGCGTTACAAAAGCCTTGTAATGTCCGGTCTGTCAATTTTGGCGGTGATCGCGGCTTTTGTGGGCTTTTCCGGGCTTTCCGGGAATGTGGGGGAAATCAGTCCGGAAAAGCTGCAGGAATTGTCCGGTGCGGTTTCTGCAATCCTGGAGAAAGTGTATCCTCCTGCTGTGTGGCTTGGAACTGCGATGGTACAGACGGATCTCGGGAAGCTGCTTCTGTGTCTGCTTCTGTCGGCAGGAGTGCTGGCAGCTGCGGTGATCCTGATTGCAAGCTGTTTCCACAAAATATGCCGGGGCTTATACGGTACGCTGGCAAGGCATAACTATCGGATGGGGGAATTGAAAAGAAATTCTGTGTTGAAGGCTTTGGTAAAAAGGGAGCTGAAACGGTATTTTTCTTCCGCTATCTATGTGACGAACACCATCATAGGCCCGGTTATGGGAGTGCTTTTTTCGGGAGCGGTTCTTTTGACGGGAATAGACAGGGTGACGGAGCTGTTTTCACCCTCGATTGAGATCGCCGGGTATATTCCCTTTGCAGTTGCAGGGATTTTCAGCGTGATGAATACCACCTGTGTGTCTGTTTCCATGGAAGGGAAGCATTGGTGGATCGTGAACAGCCTGCCCCTTGACGCCAAGGCTGTTCTGGATGCTAAGCTTTTGATGAATCTGATATTGATCCTTCCTTTTTATCTGGTATCAGAGGTTATGCTTGCCATAGCGCTCAGACCCGATCCGGTGTCGCAGGTCTGGCTTCTTCTGATTCCGGCGGTTATCATTCTGTTTTCCTGTGTGTTTGGGCTTACTGTCAATCTGCGTCTTCCGATTCTTGCATGGGAGAGCGAGACAGCCGTAGTCAAGCAGAGCGCAGCTTCTATGCTGGGCGGCCTGGGCGGGGTGCTTCTTACCGTCTTATTTGTGACAGCCGATGTAATGGCTTCAGGCGGAGCTGCCCATTTGATAAAGCCTGCGGGTTGTATCGTAACGTTGCTGGCGGCAGCCTTTTTGTATAGGAAAAATAACCGGGTGGAATTAAAAAATATCGGAGAATAGGAAGCAGCCTACGCCGTCAGATAAGTCCGCATGGTCCTCAGCGCGTTCTTCTCCAGCCTGGACACCTGGGCCTGGGAAATGCCGATGGACTCAGCCACCTCCATCTGGGTCTTGCCCTCGAAGAAGCGCAGGGAGATGATCTCATGCTCCCTGGGATTTAATTTTTTCATGGCCTCGCTGAGGGAGAGATGTTCCACCCAGGTCTCTTCCTTATTTTTTTTGTCGCTGATTTGATCCATTACATAAAGTGTGTCGCCGCCGTCGGTGAAGATGGGTTCATAGAGGCTCATGGGATTTTGGACGGCATCCAGGGCATAGGCAATATCTTCCTTGGAGACGCCGATCTCAGTGGAGATCTCTTCGATGGAAGGTTCCTTCAGATTGCGCCTTGTCAGCTAAAGTCGTTTTAGAATAAACAAGCTTGATTAGCATTGCATATAATTAGAAAAATGGTTATAATGAATTAAGAGAATATTTCAGAAGGGCGGTGATAGTTTGGCAGATGACAGTCATATGTTTGAGCAGGAAATATCGAAGATGATTGCAGAAATGCGCTTGTTTGACGATAACCTAATGTCGCTGGTGTTCGACAAAAATATTCCGGCAACAGAATTACTTTTGAATATATTACTAAAACGGGATGATTTGAAGGTTTTAGAGGTTATAGCACAGCGGGAATACAAAAGCCCTACACCAAAAGGGAGGAGTATAACGCTTGATATTTATGCGGTGGATGCAGATAAGCGGGAGTATGACGTGGAGGTACAGAGGGCTGATGCCGGGGCTGATGCCGGGGCTGATGTGCATCGCGCCAGATTTCACAGCAGTATGGTTGATACTAAGATGCTGAAAGCGGGACAGGAATTTAATGAGATCAAAGATTCTTATGTGATATTTCTGGCGGAAAATGACGTGATGGGGGAGGGGCTTCCTTTGTATCATGTAGAGAGGACAGTCCAGGAGACAGGCAGGAATTTTGGAGATGGTTCGCATATCATATATGTCAATGGAAGTTATAAGGACGATAAAGATCCAATAGGAAAGCTGGTGCATGATTTCCGGTGCGCGAGTTCGGTAGATATGTTCTATCCATTGCTGGCGGAACAGGTAAAGCATTTTAAGGAAACAGAAGGAGGCAGGAAAATTATGAGTAAAGCAATAGAAGATTGGGCTATGGGCGTAGCTGAAATGAAGGCGCTTGAAGTTAAGAAGGAATCTGCTAAAAGATTGATCGCCAGAGGAAAGCTTACTTTGGAGGAGATAGCCGAAGATACGGAATTGCCCTTGGAGGTAGTGGAGGGGCTGGCGAATTTACAGCCTGCGTAAAGGAAAACAAGGATGGCAAAGAGCCTTAGTTTGTTAAAGAAAACAGATTAAGGCTCTCTCTGTTGAACAGCCTTGAAAGGGAAAAATTATACTGTTTACAAAAAGCAGTTGGACGAATACAGCAGCACAAAAAGAACGATGCAGCAGATATTAAAAAATGCAGAAAAAGAAAAGAATACGGAGTTGAATGGGAAGCTAAAAGAGGAAATCAGAAAGCTTGGAGAGTTCAGGCTTGTGCCAGTTGTGACGATTGTCCTGAATTTTTCCAAAACCCGGTGGAATAAGGCGAAATCTTTAAAAGAACTGGTTCCATTTTACCAGTGATTTTCGGGATGTGGTAACGGTACTATCGGAAGGACAGATTAACAGAGAGCATGAATTTCAGAGACTTAAATATCCGACAGATGTTCTGGATATGCTCTATGCATATACAAAAGACGATCATTATTTGGATATCAGAAATCAGATAATCAAGAGAGAGTTCAGCGGAGAGGAGATAAAAATGAGTAGTTTTTATGAAGAGATGGATAGAAAAAAAGTCATCGAAACGGCAATCGCCATTTTGGACGAAACGAAAGATGAAAGAATGGCGCTCTATACCATTAAATGCGGGCTGAAAGTGACAATGGAGGAAGCCCAAAAAGTGTTTGATACGGAAGTGGCACAAGCGGCATTAGCTTAAAGCGGATTACTTTCAAACTAAAAAGTAAAGTAATAAAAAGCGGAGGGTGTTTCATAGAAGGGGATACTCTCCGTTTTCTATGGTTATAGTCCAATAACTAACTGCAAATCTTATCGGCGTTTAGTATAAATTATGAATTTTTTCGTAAACGGCAGATACGTTGTTGTTCCAGACGGTGAACTGCCTGAATTATGCTTATCGTTGGGTGACTTTCAGTATAACGCCTGAAGGCATGGTAGATGCAGAAATGGGCGTGGCATTTATTGATGAAAGCTTTATATATATAAGGTGAAGGGGACAGGAACTGCTTCTGGACATGAATCAGGTACAGGGATCGGTTTTGTCATAGGAATAAGAGCGGTTCCCGCCCATCGGCAATGTATTTTCTTGCAAGTCTTTTAAGCCGTCAGATAAGTCCGCATGGTCCTCAGCGCGTTCTTCTCCAGCCTGGACACTTGGGCCTGGGAAATGCCGATGGACTCCGCCACCTCCATCTGGGTCTTGCCATCGAAGAAGCGCAGGGAGATGATCTCATGCTCCCTGGGATTTAATTTTTTCATGGCCTCGCTGAGGGAGAGATGTTCCACCCAGGTCTCTTCCTTATTTTTTTTGTCGCTGATTTGATCCATTACATAAAGTGTGTCGCCGCCGTCGGTGAAGATAGGTTCATAGAGGCTCATGGGATTTTGGACGGCGTCCAGGGCATAGGCAATATCTTCCTTGGAGACGCCGATTTCAGTGGAAATTTCTTCAATGGAAGGTTCCTTCAGATTGCGCCTTGTCAGGGATTCTCTGGCATAGATTGCCTTGTAGGCCGTGTCCTTTAAGGAGCGGGAGACCCGGATGCTGCTGTTGTCCCGCAGGAACCGGCGGATCTCTCCGATGATCATGGGAACCGCATAGGTAGAGAACTTGACATTCAGGGAAGAATCGAAATTATCGATTGCCTTGATGAGCCCCACGCAGCCTATCTGGAAGAGGTCATCCACATTTTCGTTGCTGGAAGAGAAGCGCTTGATAACGCTTAAGACCAGACGCAGATTCCCTTCGATATACGCTTCCCTTGCTTTTGCATCGCCGGCCTCGATTTGCCGAAACAGCTTTTCTTTTTCTTCCGCCTTCAGAAGCGGAAGTCTGGAGGTATTCACTCCGCAGATTTCAACCTTACCCTGTGCCATGTGCTTCCTCATTTCTGCGCTGTGCGCCCGGACTAAACTCATTTCGATAGTGGTAGTATGTACCTGACCGTGAAAATTATTCCGGATAGGAGCAGGTTATTTTCCGTTCTGTCTGCAGAGGAAAAAACATATACTGTTTAAACGATATTCCCGGGAAGAAGGCCTGAAATGTGTTATTTTCCGAGTTGAAATGTAAGGACGTCATCAATACCAAAGACTGTAAAAAGCTGGGAAAGGTGTGCGATCTGGAGTTCGATCCCTGCAGCGGCTGCATCTGTAAAATTATGGTGCCGGGGGGCAGCAAGATCCTGAATTTTTTAAATTGTGAGCCGGACATTGAGATTCCCTTCAAAGACATCTGCCAGATTGGCCCGGACATCATTTTGGTTGACATTCACTGCTGAATATGCTAAATTGAACTAAGGATAATAGCATTTTTTGTGCAAAATTGTCAAAAAAGGAGAAAGACTATGAAGTGTCCCTTTTGCAGTCATGAAAACACGAGAGTGATTGATTCCCGGCCGGCGGAGGACAACAATTCCATCCGGCGGAGACGGGTCTGCGATGAGTGCGGGAAGCGCTTTACTACTTATGAAAAGGTGGAAACCATTCCCCTGATTATCATTAAGAAGGACAATAACAGGGAGACCTATGACCGCTCTAAAATAGAGGCAGGCGTGCTTCGTGCCTGCCATAAGCGTCCCGTCAGCGCACAGCAGATCACCGGTCTGGTGGACGAGGTGGAGAATGAGGTTATGAACATGGGAGAGAAGGAGATCGCCAGTCAGGTAATCGGTGAGCTTCTGATGAATAAGCTGAAGACCGTGGATCCGGTGGCATATGTCCGTTTTGCATCGGTTTATCGGGAATTCAAGGACGTCAATACCTTTATGGATGAGCTGAAAAAGATGCTGAATTAGGTTATTTTTTCACAGATTATGCCGATATATCTTATGTAATGTAAGTATTCAGGTGTGGAGATCGATAAATACAGACAGGAGATGAGAGCGTGGGCACAGGCAGCATCAGCACAGGCGGTGTCGGTGATATTCAAAGTCCGGATATTGAGAAGGCCATTGACGATATGAAAAAGGATAAAATACTGCAGCAGTACCAGTATTTTATAGGAAGCTCCCGCAATCTGTATGGTGGGGAGAATGCGGATGGCATGGTGATACAGAAGCTTTAAAAAATAGGGAATTAAAAAAATATGGAAAAAGAAGCTTGCCGCTTTCACGGTTATAACCGTGAGGCGGCAGCTTTTTATATGGGCTTTAGCCTGTTGAGCACATCGGAGTTTCTCCCAACGGAGAAA
>JAMPFR010000057.1 GCA_023664365.1 Acetatifactor muris
CCAAGGTAAAAGATGAAAAAGGCATGAAGCGGGTAGAGAAGTTTTTAAGACAGGGGATTTGTCCGGATTGCGGGGGAACCCGGCTCTCGGAAGCTGCACGGGCGCCGAAGCTTCGCGGGATTTCCCTTGCCGAAGCCTGCAGCATGACGCTTTCTGAATTATCAGCATGGGTGGAAAGCGTACCGGATTCCCTGCCGGAGGAAATGCGGCCTATGGCAGTCAGTATCTGTGAATCATTTCAGAGTGCGGCAAAACGGCTGACAGACCTGGGGCTCTCCTATCTCACTCTGGATCGTGCGGCGTCCACGCTGTCTACAGGGGAACGGCAGCGGATGCAGCTTGCAAGGGCAGTCAGAAACCGAACCACAGGTGTGCTGTATGTGCTTGACGAGCCATCCATTGGCCTGCATCCCTCCAATATGGAAGGATTGACGGGAGTGATGCAGGACCTTTTACAGGATGGGAATACGGTTATCCTGGTGGATCATGACCCTTATGTACTCTCCCAAGCAGACTGGCTGATAGAGCTTGGACCCGAGGCCGGTGCGGGCGGCGGCACGATCATTGCACAGGGAACCCTTGATGACATCGGAAAGAACCCGGATTCCCGGATTGGCGGGTTCTTAACGGGAAGAACCGTGATCGATCCGGGGAAACATATCCCTTCGGAGCAGATGTTTGACCTTGGCGTAATTCGCCTGTCTACCTCTGAAATCCATACGGTAAAACCGTTGGCAGCAGACTTCCCGAAAGGACGTCTGACCGCCGTAACGGGGGTTTCCGGCTCCGGAAAGACAACAATGGTATTGGAAAGCCTGATCCCTGCGTTGGAGGCGTCCGTCAAAGGAGCAAAGCTTCCGGAGCATGTGCGCTTTGTGTCGGCAGAGGGTATCCGTCAGATTAAGCTGATCGATGCGACTCCCATCGGTGTGAATATCCGTTCTACGGTGGCGACCTATGCCGATGTGCATGATGAGCTGCGCAAAATATATGCGCGGACCTCCGACGCAAAGGAAAGGGGATATAAAGCAGGAGATTTTTCGTATAACACAGGGCAGCTTCGGTGTCCGGTTTGTGATGGCACAGGTTCCATCAGTCTGGATGTGCAGTTTTTGCCGGATGTGGAAATTACCTGCCCCAACTGCGGCGGTTCACGGTATGCAAAGGAAGCGGGAGTGATCCGGCGGATCTCGAAGAAGAAAAACGGAGCTTATACACTTCCCGAGCTGATGGCTATGAGCATTGATGAGGCTTTGGCGGCCTGTGCGGATATTCCGACAGTGGCGCGGAAACTTCAGGTGCTGCATGATCTGGGACTCGGATATCTGACGCTGGGAGAGGCAACGCCGAGCCTGTCCGGCGGAGAGGCCCAGAGATTGAAATTGGCAAGTGAGATGGGAAAAGGACAGTCCGATTCCGTATTTGTTTTTGATGAGCCCACTATCGGTCTGCATCCTCTGGATGTGGAAACACTCTTACATGTATTTCAGAAGCTGATTGAAAATGGAGCCACCGTTATTGTAGTTGAGCATGATCCGGATATTATCCGCAACGCCGACTATGTGATTGATATGGGGCCGGGAGGCGGCATTCACGGCGGAAGGATCATTGCGCAGGGCACTCCGCAGGAGATATGCAGCAACAGGGACAGCCTGACCGGAAAATATCTGAGAAGCTTAAGATGCTGAGACAGATAACATAGTTGGGAGCGGCCGGCTGAAGCGGCAGAACAATAGCTTTTAGAAACGGAGGTATGAAACAGGTATGAGAAATGAAAAGGTGAAAAAACTGACATTATCGGCCATGTTTATGGCAGTGGGGATGATTCTTCCCTTTTTTACGGGACAGATTCCGCAGATAGGAAATATGCTCCTGCCAATGCACATCCCGGTATTGCTGTGCGGCCTGATTTGCGGCTGGCAGTACGGTCTGGCAGTGGGCTTTATTCTTCCGCTGTTTCGGCATGTTGTATTCGGTATGCCCGTATTGATACCTGCGGGGGCTGCCATGGCGGTTGAACTGGCAGTGTACGGGTCGGTGGTCGGCTTTTTATATTCACATTCCAAATGGCAGTGTGTCAGGGCGTTGTACAGATGCCTGATTACAGCCATGCTGGCCGGAAGAGTGGCATGGGCGGCCATGCGGTTGGGACTTACGCTGGTTACGGGAGAGCCCTTTACGTTTCAGATGTTCCTTGCGGGAGGCTTTACCAACGCCATCCCCGGAATTATCATTCAGCTGGTGCTGATACCGCTTGTCATGGTTGCGTTGAATAAGACGGGCCTTGTGCCCTTTCACAAAAAGGGACGGAAGCCGGCAGCGGTGGAGGCGTATTCTTTGCTGAAATAGTTTCACTGTCGTTGATGAAAAGCGGGAGCCTGTATGAACAACATATGCCATGATATTTTCAGAGGGATTCACGAGGGGAAATGGCTGAAAATAGAGTATAAAAATAAAGAAGAAAAGGTTACCAGATACTGGATAGGAATCCGGGACTTAAATCCGTTAAAGCGTACGCTGTCTGTTGACGGTCTGCACTTAAGCAGATATACTACCGATTCCTATGATACAATTTATATAGATTCTATTTTGTCCTCCCGGATTGTAGAAGGTTCATACTGTCCGGTGAATCAGGAGCTGGTGCGGGACATTTATCTGAATCCCCATAAATATAAAGCGCTGTTTGATAATGTGGCAAACTTAAAGGTTCTGAACTATCTGGAAATGTGCAACCGCATGGATACCACCCCTTATTATTCGGACTTTGAGCTGGTGCGTTATCTGGACAGGGAAAGCTTTCAGGGGGAAAACTATCAGCTTAACACAAATCAGTTCGAGACTATTGTAAATCATTTTCAGTACAAAACGGATGATAAGGAAAGAAAAAACGGCAGGCTGTTGATTCAACAGCTTGCTTTAAATGTTTTGAGCATACATACCGAAAAAGGGCTGTATGTACTGGCTTACAAAAGGTTACAGCTGGACGTGAAAAACAGGACGCTGCGGCCTGAGGACGAAATCACCATATGTACGGAATTTGTGCTGGGCGAGACAAAGGAGCATATCCGGAAATATCTGGATGCGGAAGAGTATGAGCTTCTGGCGGATTTTGAGAAGAACCAGGAGAAAATCAAGGACTGTGTAACCGGGCATAACAGGCAGGTTACGGGGGTGGACGATATGCCCTACATAATCGGCCTGGGAATGGAAGTGGCGCTGGATCTGCACAGGGAATACCGGGCGATCATCGATATGTACAATGGAGGAAGGGTCACGGTGCCTGTCAGGGCATTCTTCGGGGATCTGTTAAGCCGTCCTGTCCGGAGAAAAGAGTACCCGATTACTTTAATTGACAAAAAGATTAATCTGGATCAGCTGCTGGCTGTCAATAATGCCATGAAATACCCGCTGGCATATATTCAGGGACCTCCCGGAACGGGGAAGACAAACACTATTATCAATACCATAGTTACCGCCTTCTTTAATGAGCGGACGGTTCTTTTTGCTTCCTATAATAACCATCCTATCAACAATGTGTATGAAAAGCTGCTGAGCCTGGAGTACAGAGGGAAAAAAATTCCTTTTCCCGTGCTGCGGGTAGGGAATACGGACAAAGTAAGGGAAGCGGTACAGCATATCAAAAAAGTGTATGCCCGGGTACAGGAGATCCCTGTATTTGAATCCACTCTGGACAGAAATAAAGGCGATCGCATAGAGAGGGCTAAAAAGCTGTCAACTCTGCTGAAAAACTATGAGGACGTACTGGATTTAAAAGAGCGCAGAGAAACCTTGAACAGAATGACCGAGTACCAGAACAGAATCAAAGCTTCCCTGGAAATGGTTCCCTTTCAGGCGGATCTGCAGGGGAGACAGCTGGAGCAGGTACAGAAGAAAATAAGCGCACTGGGAGAAATTACAGACCAGGAAGCCCTTGCTCTGCTGGACGACGATCCGGAGGAATTGTATAAATATCTCTTTTACACCTCCGCCCGGTACATCAAAAGGCTGGGTGAGGAGAAATATGCGGAGCTGCGAAAGATTTTATCTGAGGAAGACCCGGAAAAACAGACTGCTGCTTTCAGCAAATACCTCAGTAAGACGGAGAACGTAAAAAAGCTGCAGAGAGTTTTTCCGGTGATGATTACCACCTGTATTTCCGCCCACCGGCTGGGGGAGCCAAAACCTGCTTTTGACATGGTGATTATGGATGAGGCCAGCCAGTGCAATACGGCGGTCTCTCTGGTGCCGATTATCCGGGGAGAGAACCTGATGCTGGTGGGCGACCCTCAGCAGTTGAATCCGGTAATCCTGTTGGACGAGCTGACGAACCAAAAGCTGCGCAGGAAATATAATGTGGCGGAGGAATACGATTACAGGGCAAATTCCATTTATAAGACCTTTCTGGCCTGCGACGCGGTCAGCGACGAAGTGCTTTTGCATAACCATTACCGCTGTAATCGGAAAATCATCGAGTTTAACAACCGGAAATATTATAACTCCAAGCTGAATATCTGTTCCCACAGTAATGAACCTGCTCCCCTTGTGCATATAAATGTAAAGAGCAATCCCGGCGATGTTAAAAACACGGCGGATCGGGAGGCGGAGGAAATTGTCCGGTATGCGTGTCTGAACAGGGACAAGGCTATCGGGGTCATCACTCCCTTTGTCAATCAGAGGAAGCTTATTGAGAAGGCGGTGCAGGAGGAGGGCCTGCAGAATGTGGCCTGCGGTACGGTTCACGCCTTTCAGGGAGACGAAAAGGATGTGGTTCTGTTTTCCGCGGCTATCACGGGGCAGACCCAGGCGGGAACCTACGACTGGCTGAAAAACAATAAGGAGCTTATCAATGTGGCTACTTCCCGGGCAAGAGAGAAGCTGATCCTGCTGCTGGATGACGACAGTCTGGCCCGTCTGCATCAAAAGGACAGCGAAGATGACTTTTACGAGCTGGTACAATATGTAAAAGAAAACGGGGAATCTCAGGTGACGCCCAAGCACGCAAACTCCAGAGCCTTGGGGGTAAAGCCCTTCAGCACCAGAACGGAGGAAGCTTTTCTGGAGAACCTGAACCATGCGTTGGAAAATATCTGGTTGTCCCAGAATCGTTTTACGGTAAAAAAGGAAGTAGCCATATCCCAGGTCTTTGAAAATAATGTGAATTACAGCGATTTGTTTTATTCCGGGCGTTTTGACTTCGTGGTATATGAGCGTCAAGGGCGGGCGGACATTCCGGTGTTGGCAATAGAACTGGACGGGAAGGAGCATTTTGAGGACGAGGTGGTAAAAAACCGGGATCGGAAGAAAAACGAAATCTGCAGTGCCCATAATATGCAGATTATCCGGGTGGAAAATTCCTATGCCAGACGTTATAACCATATTAAGGAAATTTTACTTAATTATTTTTCCATTATTCATTAAAGGATTGAAAAGAAACCGCAGCTATGCTACAATGCACTCAAGAGAATAAACACTGTAAACGATTCCAGCTTTTCTTTTATGGCAGGATAACCCCAATACGGCTATGTAACCATAAAAGTAAAACTGGAATTTTACATTATCCCGCAACAGCTATAAAGCAGAAGGAGGAACAGAATGCGGAAAAGTATCAAAATAATGGTTGGAGGCCGGGTGGCTGCGGCATTTTTGGCGGTTATGCTGTTCAGTGTGCTGATAACCACAAGCATCATGAAGATGGAAGACTCAGAAGAGGCCAATATTGCCATAAACGCCGTTCTGCAGAAGGCCCAGAAGGCCGAAGCAGCCCATTATAAGTGGTCCGTCAATCTCAGCAACGCATTGCACAACGGCACGGAGTTTACCGGCAGCACGGATCCCACCGGCTGCGTGCTGGGACAGTGGCTCTATGGCGAAGCGGGAACGGAGGATGCGCGTATCCTTGAACTGCGCAGCCGGCTGGAGCCTTTACATAAGGAGCTTCACCAGTCCGCCGTATATGCGCTGGAGCTGCTGGAGACCTCTCCGAAAAAAGCCCAGGAGTACTATGAGGAGACCATTCAGAGCAACCTGACGGTTCTGGTAGGGTACCTGGATGAGGTGGTGGAGCGGGGTTCGGTGCTGAATCAGGAAAGCACGGAAAATATGCGGAAGACGGTGCTGACTATGCACACGGTCACCATTGCGGGCTTGAGTCTGTCCCTGATTTGTCTTTTAAGCCTGGTGGTATACATTATGCGGCGCGTGGTAAGGCCCATTCTCGTTATTACGGACAGGACAAAGCCGCTGCAGGAGGGCCGGATGAAGCTGGAGCTGGACTACGGCGCAAATGATGAAATCGGCGATTTATCCAAAAATCTGAAGCATTCCATAGAGCAGATCTGCGGGTATATAGAAGACATTAACCATATTATGACCCAGCTCTCCGCAGGCAATTTTAATGTATCCGCCTCCGTGCCCTTCATCGGAGATTTCCGATCCATTTCGGACTCCATTGACAGCTTCACCCGATCCCTCTCCTTTGCCATGGCTAATATTCAGAAGGTGGAGCAGAAGGTAGTCGAACAGGGCAAGGGCCTTTCCGACGGTTCCCAACAGCTGGCCCAGGGCGCTACGGAGCAGGCCAGCGCAGTGGAGGAGCTTTCCGCTACCCTGACGGATCTGGCCCAGAGCGCCAGCCAGAATATTCAGATGGCTGCAGATATGCGGGATAACGCTCACCGCACCGGGGAGCAGGTAAACTTAAGCAGTCTGCAGATGGAAGAGCTTGTCAGCGCCATGGCGGATATCAGCGCTACCTCCCAGGAAATTGAGAAGATCATTTCCACCATTGAAAATATTGCTTTCCAGACCAATATTCTTGCACTGAATGCCGCTGTGGAAGCCAGCCGGGCCGGTGAAGCGGGAAGAGGCTTTGCAGTGGTGGCGCAGGAGGTTCGCAACCTTGCAGCGCAGTCCGATCAGGCGGCCAAGGCTACCAAGGAGCTGATTGAAAATTCCGTGCGCGCCACAAATCAGGGGAACAAGATTGTGGAGGAGGTTTCGTCCTCACTGCAGGATACGCTGAAGCTGGTTACCCGGTCCAACAATGCCATAGATGAAATCGCTGAGGCAGTCCGGGTGGAGGCTTCGTCAATTTCACAGGTGGCAGAAGGCGTAGAGCAGATCTCCAACGTGGTGCAGACAAATTCTGCCAACAGTGAGGAGATTGCCGCCGTCAGCGCGGAACTGTTTGAGCAGGTGAACCTGCTGCGGAATCAAACCGGTAAATTCCGGCTGAAAAGAGAATAAACGGCAGTGGCCCGCAAATGAATACAATACATACAGCTACATACAATAACTATGAAAGGAAGTGTTTACCATGAGCTATAAGGAACTCGCTAAAAACCTCATAGATCAGATACCAGACAGCAAAATGTACTATATCGTTGCCTATCTGCAGGGGGCAGCAATTCCGGAGGAAATGCCCAATGCTGAAACGATAGCCTCAATAGAGGAACTGGAAAGCGGCGGCGGTACTTTATTCACTGGCAGCACGGAAGATTTGTTTGCTGAACTGATGGAGGGATAGCCATGCTCAATGTGCGATACTCCACCAGATTCAAAAAAGATTTCAAGACCTGTGTCAAGCGCGGTTATAAGATGGCGCTATTGCAGCAGGTTATTGATACTCTCCGTATTCCGGATCCGTTACCGGCAAAGAACCGGGAGCATAATCTGAGCGGCAATTTCTCCGGATACAGGGAATGCCACATAGCATCGGACTGGCTGCTAACGTATAAGCAATCTGATACAGAGCTGCTTCTTGACCGTACCGGTACCCATGCCGATCTGTTTGGAATGTAGCCAAAAGAAAAGCCCCTGCCGGTAATCGGCAGAGGCTTTTCTTTTTGCCGCTCCATACCCTCTAATCGTCCTATGCGGCTTCTTTGCCCTGCTGCCGGTAAAAAGCTCCATATATTGCTGGTGATCGGTCTTGGGCAAAAACTTGACAGTTTGGCGGGTGCTGTGGTAGTGTGTTCTTTGTGAAAGAATGTTTATCAGAACGGCAGATTCCCGCTTTGGAGAAGGGAGTCATCAGGAGGAGTGATTTATTATGAGTATAATGGAATATGACAAAGCATACAGACTGGGGAAAAAGGATTATCAGTCCAGACTGATGCAGGGACAGCAGCCCACCCTTAAGGTGTTGGATGATATACTTCCCTATAACCACCACTACGCGGAAATTCCGCTGGGACTTGTGCAGATTCCCATAGAACGGATTGTGGGGACCAGGATGGGCGGCAGGAGCAATGCCTTTGCCGGAAATTTTATGCCCATCCTTAGTGACAAGACGGAATTTGCTTTTAAGTGGGCGCACTTAAGCGACAGCCATGAGAAGGAGGGAATCCGGGATCCCATCAAGGCTTATGAATATATGAACGAGTTCTATGTGGAGGAGGGCAATAAGCGGGTCAGCGTGTTGAAATATTATGACGCCGTTTCCGTAATGGGAAATGTGACGAGGATTCTTCCACCCAGAACCCAGGAAAAGAGCAACAGAATCTATTATGAATTTGTAGATTTTTATGAGCTGTCCAAGATAAATTACATATGGTTTTCCGGCCTTGGGAGCTTTGCAAAGCTTCAGGAGGCCGTAGGAAAGGGTCCGGAAGAACCCTGGACCGATGACGACAGACTGGACTTCAGTTTTATATTCTCTAAGTTTTCTGCGGAGTATAAGGCCAACGGCGGCGATAAGCTGCCCCTGACCACCGGGGACGCGTTCCTTGCGTTTATTTCCCTGTACGGCTATAAGAGCCTGGCAGATAAGACCTCCAGCGAGGTGAAGGAGCTGGTGGTGAAGAGCTGGGAAGAGTTTATGGTGGTGGGCTCCGGAAAAGAAGTGGAGCTGAAGATGGAGCCGGTGCAGGAAAAGAAGCCTCTGCTGAACCGTATTCTGCCCATAAGCACAGCCAAGCCGAAAATCGGCTTTATCTATGAGAAAACCCCCGGCTCTTCTGCATGGACCTATGCCCATGAGCTGGGGCGGCAGCATATCGAGGCCACCTTCTCAGACGAGGTGTCCACAGTCTGCTATGAGAATATCACCCAGGAGCTGGCGGAGGAAACCATTGAAAAAGCCATTGAGGAGGGCTGCAATGTTATATTCAGCACCACTCCCGCCTTTGTTACGGGGAGCGTAAAGGCCGCCATAGCGCATCCGGATGTGAGGATTTTGAACTGCTCCCTGAATACCTCCCATCGGTATATCCGAACCTATTACGCCCGTATGTATGAGGCAAAATTCCTGATGGGAGCCATTGCAGGCGCCATGGCGGATAACAACCGTCTGGGCTATATTGCGGATTACCCCATTCTGGGAGCCATTGCCAACATTAACGCCTTTGCGCTGGGAGCAAAGCTGGCTAATCCCAGAGCGGAGGTATATCTGGAGTGGTCCCGGCTGAAGGACAATACGGACAGCCTTGCAAAGCTGCAGGAGCGGAATGTGTCCATTATCTCCGGTAAGGATATGAATATTCCGGAGGATTCGTCCCGGTATTTCGGCCTGTTCAGCGTGGAGGGGATTTATCCCCGAAGTCTTGCCATGCCCCTGTGGCACTGGGGTAAATTTTATGAGCGCCTGATTCGCACGATTATGGACGGCGCCTGGAAGCATGACGAAAGCACGGACGCGGTAAAGGCTATCAATTATTGGTGGGGGATTTCCGGCGGCGTGGTGGATATGATTTATTCCCAGAGCCTGCCCATCGGTACAAAGCGTCTGGCGGATCTTTTAAAGAAAAATTTTTATACGGAAAGTTTTAACCCTTTTTCGGGTATCCTTTATTCTCAGACAGGCGTCATCCAGAATGAGCCGGAGGAGAGCCTTTCGGCAAAGGATATCATTACCATGGACTGGCTGGCGGAGAATGTGATAGGCTCCATCCCCAGCCCGGAGGAATTAACGGAATCGGCCCAGCCTGTGATTAACCAGCAGGGTCTGGAGACGGCTGAACGATAGAAAAGGGAAGGGAGATTCCATTATGAGAATACTGGCCGTTTCAGACGTGGAATCCAAACTCTATTGGGACTTTTACGAGAGAGGAATGCTGGATGGCATAGATTTGATTATTTCCTGCGGCGACCTGGATCCCAGGTATTTGTCCTTTCTGGTTACCATGGCTTCGGTGCCGGTGTTATATGTACATGGAAACCACGATACAAAATATGCAGGAATTCCGCCGGAAGGCTGTGTCTGCATTGAGGACGACATCTATATCCATGAAGGCGTCCGCATTCTGGGGCTGGGGGGTTCCATGCGCTATAAGCCCGGCGCTCACCAGTATACGGAGAAGGAAATGCAGAAGAGAGTCCATAAGCTCCGGTATAAGCTGTGGCGGCGGGGAGGCTTTGATATTCTGGTGACCCATGCGCCCGCATACCAGCTGAACGACGGTATGGATCTGCCTCATCAGGGGTTTCGTGCGTTTCTGAAGCTGATGGATAAGTACAGGCCAAAATTTTTTCTCCACGGTCATGTCCATATATCCTATGGCAGACAGCATAAGCGATATGACAAATACGGAGACACCCATGTGATTAACGCCTATGAAAAGTGCATCTTTGACTTTGAGGCGGAAAATGTAAAAGAAAATCTGAGATGAAAGGAACAAAAGACATGAAGTACAACTGGCGTAAAATGGGAATACTGGTGATAATTGTATCCTTTATGGGATTTGCGGTGGAGAATATCTGGCTTGCACTGACAAAAGGATACATCAACAACCGTAATATGAATCTGCCCTTTCTGCTGGGGTATGGCCTGGCCATGGTGGCGATTTACATATTGTTCGGCATCCCTTCCGAAATGAAATTTCTGAACAGATTTCCGGTGAAGGCCTCCCGCCTGGCAAAGTATCTTCTTTACTTTTTATGCGTTATGATCTGTATCAGCATCGGCGAGATTATTCTGGGAATGGTGACGGAAAGATTATGCAATATTGAATACTGGAATTACTCCCTCATTCCCCTTCACATTACGAAATATACATCCGTGCCCACCAGCATGGGATTTGCGGCAATGGTGACGCTGTTTATGGAGAAGGTGTTTCCCTTTCTGATGGATAAGCTCAGCGGCTTGGATACCCGGGCGGTCTGCATTGTGATATGTGTATTGCTGGTGATGATGCTGGCGGATTTTGTCATTTCCTACGGGCATATGATAAAGACCCAGAACTTCAACGAAAAATGGCGGATTACGCTATCGTGAAATGAAGAAAAATACAGCATGGCGGCGAGCACGAATGCCCGCCGTCCGTTTTTGTGCATCAGTGGTCATTTTCATCATGAATAAGTTCCGTTTTCAAATGGGTGTTAGAGACCAGAGGATATCAGTGATAAAGGTATAAAAAAGGTAAAGCGGTTTATCGGAGATATGGCGGATTTATATGTGTACGCGGTTAAGAAGGAGTGCTGCGGTGTGTTCCGGTATTTTGAGCACAGAAAGGTCGAGGGTATTGACATGAGCAGAGCAGAGATGAAAAAGATGTGGATTGCAGACAATGGGGACGGTACATACAGCAACCCGATCCTGTATACGGATTATTCGGATCCGGATGCAGTCAGGGTGGGAGAAGATTATTTTATGATAGCATCCAGCTTCTGCAATACACCGGCGGTGCCACTGCTGCATTCCAAAGATTTGATAAACTGGAAGGTCATCAATTATGTGATGGAAAATTTTCCGTATCCGGGTTATGAAAAGGTAAGACATGGCTGCGGAGCCTGGGCTCCTGCCATCCGTTTTCATGAGGGTGTTTACTATGTGTTTATTCCGCTGCCCGACGAGGGGATTGTGGTGTGCCGGACGGAAGACCCCTGGGGAAAGTGGAGTGAGCCGGAGTTTATAAAAAAGGTAGCGGGCTGGATCGACCCCTGTCCCTTTTGGGATGAGGACGGGAAGGCATACATGGTGAATGCTTTTGCCAGAAGCCGGATCGGATTCAAGAGTTATCTCTATGTTTCTCCCATAAAGCCGGACTGCTCCGGTGTGCTGGAGGACGGGCAGTTTGTCTATGACGGTCATGCCACGCAGCCCACTATTGAGGGGCCCAAGCTGTACAAGCGGAACGGATACTATTATATATTTGCGCCTGCGGGGGGCGTGAAGCCGGGCTGGCAGACCGTGCTGCGCTCCAGGAATATATATGGCCCCTACGAGGAAAAAATCGTATTACACCAGGGAAATTCTCCCATAAACGGGCCTCACCAGGGAGCCTGGGTGGACACGCCCTCCGGGGAGGATTGGTTCCTGCACTTTCAGGATGTGGGAAATGCGGGGAGAATTATTCATCTGCAGCCCATGCGGTGGGAGAATGACTGGCCGATTATCGGTGTAAATGATGAGGACGGCTGCGGAGAGCCGGTGCTGCGTTACAGGAAGCCGGATACGGGCGCAGCTTGTCCCGCTGATGCTCCGGAGGACAGCGACTTTTTTGAAGGAACAAAGCTGGGATTGCAGTGGCAGTGGAACGGAAATCACAGGAAGGACTGGTATAGTCTGGGAGAGGGAAGGCTGACGCTGTATGCCCGGCCGGTGGAGGAGACGACACAGCTCTGTGATGTGAGCAGTCTGCTGCTTCAGAAATGGCCCGCACCGGAGTTTCAGATTACTGCCTGCCTGCATTTTGAAAAGCTGGCAGAGGGTGATGCGGCGGGAATGGTGTCCCTGGGGGGCTGTTATACGGCGCTTGCGGTACAGAAAAAGGAAGGAAAGCTCATTTTGCAGCAAAGGACGGGTCATTGGGCGGAGGGAGATGAAGTCCGTGAAGCGGTGGAGCTTCCGGCAGCGGAGCTTTTGTATTTCCGCATGAAGGTAAAAAGGGCGGAGGAAGTCTCCTTTGAAGTCAGCAATGACGGAGAGCATTTCCAACCGGCAGGACGAACCGTCCCGGCAACGCCCGGACGCTGGGTAGGCGTGAAAGCCGGTCTGTTCGCGCTGAACGAGCAGGGCAGGCAGGACGGCAGGATTTCCGCGGATTATTTTGTATTTGAAAAAATGTAATTGCAGGTGTATAGTTATCCTATCCGGCTGCGGAAGCTATACTTTATATCACAGGCCCGGGTATATTTCAATTTTGCGGAGGAGAAGGAAGCAATGAACAGGATTTTTTGGGCGGGAGATTCCACGGTACAGACAAACGATTACACAACCTATCCTCAGAGCGGGATCGGACAGGGGTTTTCTGTCTACATCCGCAGGGAGTACAGCATATGCAACTATGCCAGAAACGGGCGCAGTACAAAGAGCTTTATAGACGAGGGAAGGCTGGCGGCCATTGAAAAGCAGATTGGAGAGGGCGATTTCCTGTTTATCCAGTTCGGACACAATGATGAGAAGGCGCAGGATCCCACCCGCTATACGGAGCCCCACGGTTCCTTTATTGATAACCTGGAGATTTTTATTCGGACGGCCAGGGACAGGAAAGCCTATCCTGTGCTGATCACGCCTCTGGAGCGCAGGTGCTTTACGGATGAAAAGCACCTTGGCCCGGGTGAGCATCTTGAGTATGTAAAGGGAATGAAGGAGGCGGCGGAGAAATTCCGGGCGCCCCTGGTGGATCTCTATACCATGAGCCGCCGGGAGTTGGAAAAGGCAGGCGAGGAGCGGAGCAGGGGCTGGTATATGTATTTCCCCGCAGGCTATTATCCGGAGCATCCCGAAGAAAAAAAGGACAACACCCATCTGCGTCATGACGGAGCAGTGCATTTTGCAGGTCTGATTGCAGAGGGTTTAAAGGAGCTGGGTGGAATATACGCCGGAATGCTGCTGGATGAAAAAGGAATTTACAGCGGAGAAGAGGAATTATATAAGCAGTGAGCGCCGCTTCCTGTCACAGAGTAAGGAGTCAGAGCGTCAAGCCTTCTGTCATCGGGCCATAGAAGACGGAAGGTTTGGCGTTTTTTGAATATTAGTTGTGCCGGACGGGTTGATAAATCGGGTTGATTTCACTATAATAAAAAGAAGTATCATATCCGGGAGGAATTATAGTGACATGAATCTGGAGCTTCATTTTGACCGAATGGAAGAGGCCATTTGTGTTATGCGGGAGGTTGCGGCCTGGGGAAGAGGCAGAGGTTATCGGGTGTGGCCGGAAGAGTGGCTGACATCGGAGGAACTGATAACAGAGGACGTGGGATCAGAGAATTTTTGCATTGGGACGGTTGACGGCGAGACTGCCTGTGCCTTTATTCTCCAGTGGAAGGATATGGAATATTGGCCTCATGCATCGGAATATGAGGCGGCATACCTACATAAAATCTGTGTTCGCCGAGGATTTGCAGGGATGAATATGACAAAAGCCATAACGAATGCAGTAAAGGAAAAATGCCGCCGTCGAGGGGTACATCGTATTCGTCTGGATACGGCGCTTGACGAGAAAAAGGTCCGAAAGATTTATCTGAACGCCGGATTTAAAATTGTTGATATTATTGACTACCCTAATGGCAGGTCTATGGCATTGTATGAAATGTCATGGTAAAATGGAGTCAGATAGAGAGGAAAATGAATGACAATTGATGAAATACTGAAAAACGAAGAGCGACAGGTGTTTGACCGTAAGAGCATTATGATTGCACCTAAAGCGTTAGCAATAGCAGTAGTAGCTTTTGCAAATGCAGACGGTGGAAAGATTGTGATTGGTATTTCAGATAAAGATCAGAGAATTGAAGGTACAGACTATGAAACGGGAAGGTTAAATGAGTTATTAAGAGTCCCGTTTGATTTTTGTGAGCCAACTGTAAGAGTTGATATTGAAAAAGTTCCCTGTGTTGACTATAAAGGAAGAGAAAATCATGTGATTGTGATGCATATTGAACCGGGTCCGCAAGTGTATGCAAACCAGGCGGATGAGGTATATCTTCGTGTAGGCGATAAGTCAAAGCTTTTAAAATTTGAAGAGCGTTTACAGCTTACTTTTGACAAAGGCGAACGCTATTTTGAAGATAAATTAGTTCCGGATGCTGTACTTGACGATTTGGACATGGAATTGGTAAGGGAATATACTGAAAAAATTGGATATGGCAAAACGCCAGTTGAATTTTTAAAACAAAATAGAGGCTTTGTCATAGAAAAAGGTGGAAAAGAACGGGTGAGTACGGCGGCTATTCTTTTATTTGGAAAGGACCCGCAAAAGTTTTTTCCGCGTGCGCGCGTTCGTTTTATAAAGTATGATGGCACAGAAGAGAAATTTGGTACAGAAATGAATGTCATAAAAGATGTTATATTTAAAGGTACTATTCTGAAAATGATAAAGGAGTCTATTGCTTATTTGGATACACAAATAAAAGAAAAAACGTATCTTGGTTCAGAAGGCATTTTTGTTACGGAGGAAGAGTATCCAAAATTTGTACGGCAGGAAATCATCGTAAATGCGGTAACACATCGCGCATACAGTATTACAGGAACTGATATACAGATAAAGATGTTTGATAACCGTATAGTTGTTGAAAGTCCGGGGAAATTACCCGGAATGGTTCGGGCAGACAATATTCGGTTTACACATTTTTCAAGAAATCCTAAAATTGCTGAATTTTTGAAAGCATATGATTATGTTAAAGAATATGGTGAAGGTGTAGACCGTATGTGCAGGGAGTTGGAGGCTGTGGGACAGAAACATCCGGAATATCATACAAATGCCTTTATGTTGCAGACAGTTGTTTATAATAATGAAAATTCGACTTTAAAAAGTGAAAAGTCGGATTTAAATGTTAAAAAGTCGGATTTGGGCATCGAAAAGTTGGAAATTGAGCAATTAAAGTTGGCTATGGCAAAACAGAAATATTTTACTCACACCCGGGAAAATTTGATAAAAGTATATGATGCCTTTGGTACGAACCAGGTTTTTGGAGCGCCGGAAATAAAAGAAATACTTGGATGCACAATTACCGCATCAAAGGATATTATGAAAAAGTTAAGAAGTATGGGTGTTGTGGCAGAGGTGAAAGGAAGAGGCAAGGGGAAATATCGTTTTGCGTATCGGACAGAATTATGAGAGGTGACAAATGAGTGAGAGAAAATATACATCCGTTCAACTGATTAAAAGATTCCTGCCGTATTACAGGCGGCATGCAGGGGTTCTGTGTATGGATTTGTTCTGCGCGGCGCTGACTACCGTCTGCGAGATTGTGCTGCCGTTGATTATCAGGTATATTACCAATCAGGCCACGCAGGATATTGCGCTGCTGACAGCGGGCGTGATCGCCAGGCTGGGCGTCCTGTATCTGGTGCTGCGTCTGATAGACGTGGCGGCCTATTATTACATGTCCTATACGGGGCACGTCATGGGCGTGGACATGGAGACGGACATGCGCCGGGACGCCTATGCTCATCTTCAGCTGCTCTCCAATACTTATTATAACAATACAAAGGTGGGACAGATTATGGGGCGCATCACCAACGATCTGTTTGATGTGACGGAGTTTGCCCACCACTGCCCCGAAGAGTTTTTTATCGCCGGCATCAAGGGCGTGGCCTCCTTTATCATTCTCTGTTCTATCAACGTGCCGCTGACGGTGATTATCTTCTGTATTATTCCCGTTATGACTATTGTCTGCGGAAAGCTTAACCTAAGGCTTCGGGCCCTGTTTAAGCAGCAGAGGGTTCAGATAGGCGAGCTGAACGCCCGGATAGAGGACAGCCTTCTGGGACAGAAGGTGGTAAAGGCATTTGCAAACGAGGACATTGAAAATGAGAAATTCGAGCAGGATAACCGAAAGCTGTATCAGATAAAGAAACACGGTTACCGGTATATGGGGCTGTTCCACTGCTCTACCCGGTTTTTCGACGGAATCATGTATCTGGCGACCCTGGTGGTGGGAGGGCTATTCGTAATTAAGGGCTCCATCAACCCCAGCGATCTGGTGGCCTATATTATGTATGTAACCACTTTTATTGCCACCATCCGCCGTATTATAGAGTTTGCGGAGCAGTTCCAGCGGGGCATGACGGGAATTGAGAGATTTCTGGAAATCATCGACGCGGACATTGATATTTTTGACGAGCCGGGGGCGGAGGTTCTGGAGAATCCTCAGGGAAATATCGTATTTGAAGACGTGAGCTTTGAATACCCGGACGATCATAATCAGGTCTTCCGGCATCTGAATCTGAATATAAAGCCCGGCGAGAAGGTGGCGCTGGTGGGCCCCTCCGGCGGCGGGAAAACCACCCTCTGCAACCTGATCCCCAGATTTTACGACGTGACCGAGGGAAATATTTATATTGACGGGAAAAATATTAAGGGCCTGACATTGAAGAGCCTGCGCAGGAGTATCGGCGTGGTGCAGCAGGACGTGTATCTCTTTTCCGGCACTGTGTTTGACAATATTGTGTACGGAAGGGTGGGGGCTTCCATGGAAGAGGTGACGGAGGCGGCAAAGCGGGCCGGAGCCCACGAGTTCATCATGGAGCTGAAGGACGGCTATCATACTTATATCGGGGAGCGGGGCGTCAAGCTGTCCGGCGGGCAGAAGCAGCGCATCAGCATTGCCAGGGTTTTCCTGAAGGATTCTCCCATTATTATTCTGGATGAGGCCACCTCCGCTCTGGACAATGAGAGTGAATATGCCGTTGCAAAATCCCTGGCGGCTCTGTCCCAGGGGCGTACCACCCTGACTGTGGCTCACCGCCTTTCCACCATTCGCAATTCCGACAGGATCATGGTGCTGACGGAGGAAGGCATTACCGAAGAAGGCAATCATCGGGAGCTGATGGAGCGGAAGGGAATTTATTACAATTTGTATCAGATGGCAAACGAGATGAAGTAAAAGAAAGGTTGTAACCGGGTATGCTTACAAAAACAATGCTGAGACGCGAGGCGGGCGATATCATATATCAGCGGGGCCGGGAGCTGTATGAAAACGGAAGTGTCACAAAGCTGCATCTGGAGAACGATGACTTTTGTGAAGGCGTTCGGGCCCGGGTGCAGGGGAGCGGTAATCTGGTTTATCAGGTGGGCCTTACATACAGCTGGGACACAGATTCTATAGAGGAATATTCCTGTCAGTGCGCGGCGTACCGCAATTACGACGGTATGTGCAAGCATTGTGTGGCCGTGGCGCTTGCATATATCGACCGCTGTGAAGACCGAACTATAGCGGGGCTGCTTCAGCCGGAAACCGAAAAGAAAGAAAAGGCTATCCGCCTTTCGGGATTGGGAAAAAGCAGAAAAAATCTTCCTCAGACCTCACCGGCGCTTGCAAAGCTCCTTCATCAGAGAGTCTTAAAGAGAACGCTGCCCATTACGGACGCCGTAAGCTACGGCAGGGTACTGCTGATTCCGGAGCTGAAGCGGACAGAGACGGAAA
This sequence comes from Acetatifactor muris, assembly GCA_023664365.1. Classification (GTDB taxonomy): domain Bacteria; phylum Bacillota; class Clostridia; order Lachnospirales; family Lachnospiraceae; genus Acetatifactor; species Acetatifactor muris_B. Next base: position 18,307 of record JAMPFR010000057.1, read on the forward strand.
CGCTACTGGCATTTTCCATTGGTACGACGGAAGGCTATAAATATGTTTTAAAGGACGTCTTTGCCTTTGTGAGGGCTTTAGAGCAAAGCGAGAGCTTTCCTTACGGGCGGAAGCTTTCCTTTGTGCACACCCGGGAGGCTTTTGCGGAGGAAAGCCGGGCTTTGGTGGATTTTGTCCGGGACTGGGTGGAGAATAACAGGGAGCGCTATGCCCGAAGCTATAACCGTTACAGTTATTCCCGTTACAGCTATTCAGGCGATTACCTGTATACGCCGCAGCTGCGGGAGATGCCGCTGACGGAGACCCAGCTGGAGGACTTTATAAACGCCGTGGGAGGCAGGGCTTTTCATGGAGAAATATACGGGCAGACGGAAAAGCTGTGGCAGGAAACCGCAGAAGGATTTTCACGGGTGCTGACGGTCAGGGGAGGAGCAGAGGGACTGTATATATCCGTGAATGCAGGGGAGGTTTGCCGGGGAAAGCAGGATAATTTTTATTTTGCGGAAGGGAAGATATACAGGGTCAGCCGCAGGGAGGAAGACGCCGTACAGGACTTTTTGGACTGTTTCCGGGATATGGAGGCGGGAAGGTCTTTATTTGTGGCAGCCAGAGATGTGCCTGCCTTCTGCCGTGATGTGCTGCCTTCTCTGGAACAGGTCTTTACGCCGGATTATGTTTCTTTTAATAAGGAGGATTACGGCGTAAAGGAGGTTTCCTTTCAGATTTATCTGGACGCCCCGGAAAAGGATTATTTTACCTGTAAGCTGTATGCGGTATACGGGGAAGAGAAATACGATCTGTTTAAAAGCGCCAGGCTGGATACGGATCGGGATACGGTGAAGGAGCTGCAGACAGGGCAGCAGATAAGGCGCTACTTTAACGAATATAATGAAGCGGCCGGCGAGATGGGGATACGGAATGACGAAGATATGGCCTATGAGCTGCTCACCAGAGGTATTCCGGAATTTCAGAGCCTTGGGCAGGTTTTTATTTCGGAGGCCCTGAAGCTGGTAAAGGTATCTCCGGCGCCCCGGCCCACAGTGGGGGTGTCCCTTTCCGGCGATTTGCTGGAGCTGCGCATGTCGGCGGAAAATTTGTCCATGGAGCAGCTGCAGGAGATTCTTGGCAGATACAACCGGAAAAAGAAATTTTTCCGCCTGAAGAACGGCGATTTTATCAATATGGAGGGGGAAGCAATCGGAGCTCTGCTGGAGCTGAAGGAGGGACTTGACTTAAGCGCCGGACAGATAAAGAGCGGCAGAATACAGCTTCCCAAATACCGGGCGCTGTATCTGGACGCGGAGGCAAAGGACTGGATTGCCTTAGGGATGGAGCGGAACAGGGAATTCAAGGCGTTGATCCGCAACATGAAGACAGTGGAGGACAACGATTTCGAGCTGCCTGCATCTCTTGAGAGGGTACTCAGGGAGTACCAGAAGAAAGGCTTCTTATGGCTCAGAACCCTGAAGCATAACGGCTTTGGCGGCATTCTTGCAGATGACATGGGACTGGGAAAGACGCTGCAGGTAATTGCCCTTTTCCTGTCGATAGCCATGGAGAAGGAAGAAGAGAAAGGGACAGACAGCGGGAAAGGCAAAGCAGCCGGAGGAAATGTCGGGGAAAGCGGGAAGGGCAGCGGGCGGCCGCTTGCTTTAGTGGTATGTCCGGCTTCTCTGGTGTATAACTGGAACAGTGAAATCAACCGTTTTGCCCCGGAGCTGTCGGTGAAAATGGTGGCAGGGAATGTGCAGGAAAGGCAGGATTTGCTGGAAAGCTGCGGTTCGGGAGATATTCTGGTTACGTCCTATGATTTACTGAAGCGGGATTTGGAATTTTACCGACCTCTTTCATTTACGGTGCAGGTGATCGACGAGGCCCAGTACATTAAAAATTACAATACCCAGGCCGCCAGAGCCGTCAAGGAGATACAGGCAGGTTTTAAGCTGGCGCTCACCGGCACGCCTATCGAAAACAGGCTCAGTGAGCTGTGGAGCATTTTTGATTATCTGATGCCGGGGTATCTGTATTCCTATACCCGCTTTCGGGACAGCTACGAGTCGCCCATTGTCCAGGATCGGGACGAGGCGGCCAGAAAGCGCCTTCAAAAAATGATTCGGCCCTTTGTGCTCCGAAGGCTGAAAAAGGATGTGCTGACGGATTTGCCGGACAAGCTGGAGGAGAATGTATACGCCCGTCTGGAGGGAGAGCAGCAGGAGCTGTACAGCGCCCATGCGGAAAGGCTGCGTCTGTCGCTGGATGAAAAGTCTGATGAGGAATTTTCCAAGGGTAAAATCCAGATTTTGGCGGAGCTCACAAAGCTGCGCCAGCTATGCTGTGATCCGGAGCTGCTGTATGAAGATTACACCGGCGGCTCTGCCAAGACCCAGCTGTGCCTGGATATCGTGCGGAACGCCGTCAGCGGCGGACACAAGATTCTTTTGTTTTCCCAGTTTACCACTATGCTGGAGCGAATCTGCCGGGAGCTTCGGCGGGAAAATATTTCCCACTATGTGCTGACGGGAACCACGGGTAAGGAGGAGCGCAGAAATCTGGTGGAGAGCTTTCAGACGGACGATACCAGTGTTTTCTGTATTTCCCTGCGGGCCGGGGGAACAGGACTGAATCTGACGGCGGCGGATATTGTAATCCATTATGACCCCTGGTGGAATCTGGCGGTGCAGAACCAGGCCACGGACCGCACCCACCGCATCGGCCAGGAGAACGTGGTCAGCGTATACAAGCTGATAGCCAAGGACACCATAGAGGAGAAAATAATGCGTCTGCAGGAAAAGAAAAAGGAGCTTGCCGACCAGCTGCTGAACGCCGGGGAGGTGGGCAGCGGAAGCTTCAGCAGGGAAGAACTGCTGGAATTGTTGCAGTAACGGCAGCAGTCATGGTATAATACTTACAGGCGATTCCGAAGGAGGAGAAATTATGAATCTTGTGATTACCATGAGCCGCCGGTTTGGCACCGGTGCAAGCATGATTGCGGAGGAGTTGTCCAAGAAGCTGGATATTCCGGTTTACGACAAGGCCTATATTGAAAATGAGCTTCATGACAGCAATTATTCGGACGAGGCGGAAGTCATCAGGAAGCTTGCTCAGAACGCCTGTATTATTTTAGGGCGCTGCGCTTCCGAAATCCTGAAAGACCAGCCAAATGTATTCAACGTCTATGTCTGTGCCGATAAGGAGGACAGGATTCAGCGGATCATGAAAAAGGAGTCCCTGTCCTACGAGGAAGCGAAAGAACTGATAGAAAAGAATGACAAGGCCCGCTCTGAATATTATTACAGCAATACAGGCAAGGTCTGGGGCGACGTAAACAATTATCATATGATTCTGGACACCTCTGCCCTGGGCGCGGAGAACTGTGCGGATATACTGCTCCGGTATTTTGAGAGGGTGGAGATTATCTGAGACATGCCATACCTGTTTGTGAAGAGTCGGCATATTGTTTCAAAAATCAAAATAATCCCATAGAGATTCAGAAATTTAAAAACCTGAATTTCTATGGGATTTTGTTGAGGAATGAATTTCTTATAAGTCTGTGCCCCAGGTACTGTAAATGCAGAATACCGTATGCCCTGTGGTGCTTACGCCTGCTTCTTCTTAAGGCCGGAAACCATGAAAAAGCTTACCAGCAGAGAAATGATATACAATACGACGGTCAGGTACAGCACAGATTGATAGCCGGTAGGATTGATGCTGTATTCATGTCCGTCAACAACGATATTGCTCCAGCTTCCCACCTTATTTACGATCAGCGTCGCCACCTGGTTGCCGGTGAGGCCTGCAATGGCCCATGCGGAAAGGGTGATGCCGTGGATAGCGCTGATATTGCCCATGCCGTAATGATCCGAAAGCAGCGTGGGAACGTTACTGAAGCCGCCGCCGTAGCCTGCGTTTACCACAAAGAGCAGAATCAGTACCAGTATGGTGAGGAACATGCTGCCGGAGCCGCCGCTTATAATGCTGCTGCCCTGCTTGGTGATCGCCTGTGTCACAATCACAAGGGCAGTGGCTGCAATGGAAAGTATGAATATGATCTTGTAAATGGTATTTCTGTCCTTCATGGTGTCAGCCCACGCGGAAAAGCCCAGACGGCCGCCTGCGTTGAAAACAGCCGTGACGGAGGACAGGACGCCTGCCATTGCACCCAGGCCGATACACTTGATAATCATTTTTTCCTGTGAAATCAATGCAAGGCCGCAGGTAATGTTGAGATAGAACATGATCCAGATACCTACGAATACAACGGGCTTGGTCTTGATAACGTCGATGGCTTTCTGGCCCTTTTCCTGCTTTGCAGGCTCATGCCAGCCCGCAGGCTTTGCCAGAAGCAGATGTCCCACGAACATCATGACAAAATAGACCGCCGCTAAGATAAGGAACATCTGCCAGATGCCGTTCTTGCCCAGAGAGTCCAGAAGCGCCTGCATGATAGGGCTTGCGATAGCCTTTGCCGCGCCGAAGCCTGCAACTGCCAGGCCGGTAGCCAGACCCTTGCGATCCTCAAACCAGAGCATCAGTGTCTTGACGGGAGACAGATAGCCTGTCCCCAGGCCGATACCCATGATAAAACCATAGCAGATATAAATGCCAATCAGTGCAAGGACACTGCCGTGTCCGGTGCTTGCGTATTGGTTGCCGCCATACCAGATAAAGAAGCCGGTGCCTGCCATGCCTGCCGCGAAGCAGATTGCCGCGATCAGGGACGAACGGTGTATATCCTTTTCTACGATGTTACCCAGAAAGGCTGCGGACATACCCAGAAAGAAGATGGCGAAGCTGAACGCCCATTCCGTGGCGCCCTTGGAAAACCCGATATAGCTGCCGATCTCCTCACTGAAAATGGACCAGCAATAAACCGTACCGATACTACAGTGGAGCAGCAGCGCGGGAATTGCAGCCCTTATCCATTTGTTTTGAACTTTCATGGAAAAACCCCCTTTTTTCGATAAGTTTTTTTAATCGATTTCATGATACTCTTGTTTTTGACGAAATGCAAGAGGAAACCTGCCAAACAGCCTTGAAAGGGAAAATAATTGTTACTTTTCACACCCACGCCAAGGAACACAGGCACAACGATCCACCGATGCT
>JAMPFR010000058.1 GCA_023664365.1 Acetatifactor muris
GTAAGGCACAGCACTTTGACTGCTGCATTCGCTGGTTCGAATCCAGCTAGCCCTGCTTGCTTCTTTTTGGTAATTCTATGGGACATTAGCTCAGTTGGTAGAGCACTTGACTTTTAATCAAGGTGTCGGGAGTTCGAGTCTCCTATGTCTCACGATAAGGCGTCCGGCTCCCTATGGAAGACCGGGCGTTTTCCATGTATTATTGACAAGGCAGCGGTTTCACGGTTATAATACCCATAGGCGGATATGGCGGAATTGGCAGACGCGCCAGATTTAGGTTCTGGTGTCAGCAGACGTGCAGGTTCAAGTCCTGTTATCCGCATGCTGCGGGGCAGAGGCTTTGACATGAATCCGGCCCTTTTTGTGTACAAAAGAGAGCAGAGGTATAAAAGATGAAGTATGTTCTGCACTATGACGTTGCGGCGTTAGTACTTACTGTCATTATACTGATTCATTTTTATCATAAGAAAAGCATTCGAATGCCGCAGACTGTGGTATTTATCTGGCTGCTCTGGATTTCATTTGTTACGGACGTGCTGGATATTGTCACCGTAGTCATCGACGAATACCGTCTGATGCCGCCGGTGGTGAATATCGTAAACGTAATTTATCTGATTGCATTTAATGTTCTGCCGTTTCTCTATTATCTGTATCTGTTTACATCGGTTCGGAAGAATAAGAGCGCCTGGTCGTGGAAGGAAAAGCTGGTGCTCCTGGCTCCGGTCTGCGGGGCGATACTGCTGATTATTACGTCTCCTGCTACGAAACTGATATTTTATTATAATCAGGAGGAGGGCTACTGCCATGGCTTCGGATTTCCGCTGTTGTATGTGGCTACGGCAATCTATATGCTTGCCACTGTGGTGACAGCGGTGAAATATCGTTCTGTTCTCACCAGATGGCAGAAAATTTCGGTATATTTTTATCTGCTGGCGTCCCTGACGGGCATTATCCTGCAGGTGCTGTTACCGGACATCCTGCTGCTGCAGTTTGCGGTTTCCCTGTCTCTGCTGCTTTTATATATGTCCCTGGAAAGCCCGGATGAAGACGAGGACAAGCTTCTGGGGGTATACAATCACCGGGGCTTTGAAAAGGTGATTGCAAATGAAGTGGAAAAGCAGAGCTTCTTCCATGTATTGGCTGTGAATATTACAAACTATCTCCCTCTTCGTGAAGCGGTGGGGCTGGAGCCGGGCCGGGCCCTGCTGAAGCAGATGGTGGAGGCGCTCAGGGGCGAGCTGCGTCCCGCAGAGCTTTACTGCCTGGCAGATGGGAAACTGGCTGTCATCGTGGGGGATCGTGCGGAGGAGTTGAACCGGGTGGTGAAGGTCCTGAGAGATGTATTCAGCCGTCCGGTGGCAGGCGGAGATATGAACGTTCAGTTTGAGACGACGCTGATGCAGCTGGACTATCCGGAGGAAGTGGGGACGTTGGAAGATATAATGGATTCCGTGGATTATTTTACTGCGGAGCCCTTTGAAAGCAGCGACGGTGAAGTGCGTCACATGAGCGGCCAGATTCTGGAGAGCAGGAAGCGGGAAAACCGGATTCAGCAGATTATGCAGCAGGCGCTGACAAACGGGACGTTTCAGGTGTATTATCAGCCGATTTATTCCTCCTCAAAGGGACGTTTTAACTGTGCGGAGGCGCTGGTCAGGCTTTTTGACGATGAGCTGGGTTTTATCAGCCCGGAGGAGTTTATACCCATAGCGGAAAAAAACGGCATGATCCTGAAAATCGGAGAGCTTGTGTTCCGCTCCGCGTGTGAAATGCTGGCAAGAGAGAAGCTGTGGGAAAAGGGAATTGATTACATAGAAGTAAATCTGTCCGTGGTACAGTGTATGCAGGAGGATATCTGTGAGATGCTCTATGGCATCATGGACGAATATGACGTCCCGTACAGATGTATTAATCTGGAGGTGACGGAGACAATATTAGCCACGGACGTTCTGTTTAATACCATGGAGCGTATGACGGTGGGCGGAGTTACCTTCTCGCTGGACGATTACGGAACGGGCTATTCCAATCTTTCCAATGTGCTGAAATATCCTTTCGGCATTGTAAAGCTGGACAAGTCCATGGTGTGGTACGCCATGGAAAATGAGCAGGCAATGAAGGCCCTTCGCCACACGGTTACTATGATGCGGGATTTGGAGATGGATGTTGTGGCTGAGGGCGTTGAGACTGCAGAGCAGAGAGATATTCTGAAGGAAATGGGCTGTGAATATCTCCAGGGCTATTTTTTCTCCAAACCGGTGTCGGAAGCAGATTTTCTGGCAAAATTAGAAATAGCTTGACATTTTTTGCATGAAGTGGTATTTTCTTTTTAAGTTAAAAGGGAGTAGTTACAACGTGCAGGCAACATATCCCGGCGCAGACCGCCGTGTGTGCACGCTTTCTGGCTCAGAAAGAACAAGACTTTTAGCACACGCGTGCCGGAAGTCTTTTTTTAATGAAAAGGAGGAACTTACTATGCTTAAAGTAACAGTGTTGTTTGTGTTGGGACTGATTTTGATTTGCCTGGGCGGGGATCGACTGGTGGACGCGGCGGTGGCTATTGCAAAGCGGCTGAAAATTCCCGAAATGGTGGTGGGCGCTACCATTGTCAGCTTGGGCACCACCCTGCCGGAGGTGCTGGTGTCTACCACGGCGGCATTACAGGGAACGCCGGGAGCCGCTGATATCAGCGCGGGAAATGCTTTTGGCTCCATTATCTGCAATACGGCTCTGATTGCCGGCCTGACACAGTTGATTTCTCCTGCTAAAAAGGTGGCAAGATCCTCTATAACCTGGCGTGCGGCTGTGTTTTTTGCCATTTCCCTGGGCCTGATCGCAGTGGGCCTGTTTACGGGTCAGTTTAACAGGGTGACAGGTATTGTGCTTCTGGTATGCGCCTGCGCCTATGCGGTGGCTAACGTAAAGTTCCCCGGGGGTGAGGATGAAGAAGAGAAGAAGGAAGAAAAGCAAAGCTCTCTGGCGGTGCAGCTGCTGACGCTGGTGGTATGCGCGGTGCTGCTGTACTTCGGGGCAAACCTTCTGGTGGATAACGGCATTATTCTGGCGGGAGCCCTGGGTGTGCCGGAGCGTGTGATTGCGGTGACGTTCATTGCCCTGGGAACCTCCCTGCCGGAGCTGGTGACTTCTCTTGCCTCCATCATTAAGGGATATGGCAATGTGGGTCTGGGCAACATTGTGGGAGCAAATATCCTGAATCTGGTGCTGGTGATGGGAATTCCCGCCGCCATTACGGGAATCAGCTTAAATCCCAGCACAATCAGGGTAGACGCGGTTCTGGGAGTTGTAGTGATGGCGGTGCTGACGGTGCCGCTGATGATAAAACAGCGTTCCTATCGTATCCAGGGGGGCGCGCTGCTGGCAATCTATGTGGGGTATGTTGTGTCATCCTTCGTTGCCGGTTAAGAAGGGAGGCGGCCGGATGCGCCGATTTGTGAAAACAGGGTATTTGATATGCAGTTCAGTGGTGATAGTACTGTTTCTCTTCATGCTGGGGACCTTCCGACTGGACGTGCAGCAAAGAGAAGTCGCATCCGGGTATATTATTCTGAAGGATTGCACTGTGGAAACGGTGCAGGACAATACGGCGCAGCTTGGGCAGCTGCTGCGGTGTACTTTTGTGCCGGATGGGGAAAATATGGTTGACCGGACGCTGGCGTTCTCTGCCTACCACCAGAATGTAAAGGTTCGGATTGACGGCAAAACGGTTTATCAGATGCAGGCTTCTTCAGGGAATGCCTTCGGCAGAACCCCGGGCTGCGAATGGATTTTTATCCCGATAAGTGATGAGGACCTGGGAAAGCCGGTGGAGGTTGAATTGGAGCCGGTCTATAAAAGCTCTCTGGAAATTGTTCCTGATTTCCTGTTGGGAAGCAGGTATGATATATGCAGGGACGAGATTATGAAGGCCCTGCCGGCGCTGATACTGGCGATTATTTCCGTTGTTCTGGGACTGGCCTTTGCGGCCTATGTAATTTACAACAGAAAAAATACGGAGATAGACAGAAGCCTGTTGATGCTGGGCCTGTTTTCCGTTCAGGTAGGGCTCTGGAAGATTACGGATTTGGATGCGGTTCATATTTTATTTCCCCGAAATATTGCCATATCCTATGCGCCGTATTTTACACTGATGCTGGTGGTGATTCCCTTCAGCTTTTTCATCAAGAGCCTGCACAGCTCGTCGGAAAAGCTTGGCTGGTATATCCCCTGTTTCTTCTGCCTGGGCAGCGCGGTGGTACAGCTGGGGCTGCAGCTGCTTCATATTGCGGATTTGCGGGAGACCCTCTGGCTGACCCATTTGTCCCTCTTTATCCTGTGCGCGGTTGACGTCTGTCTGATTGTCCGGGAGATTGCCGTCAAGGGCTGGAGCAGGCGGCTGAAAATCAATGTGAGCTGTATTGCTTTTTGTTTTCTGGGGTTGATTCTGGACATGGGCGTGTATTATATCAGTAAGGGAACCACCCAGACGTTTCTGGGCCTGTTGGGCTTCACTACATATAATGTGGTTCTGGGGGTGTATTCCGTCAAGGATGCAAAGGCGCTGATGGCAATTGGCATGCAGGCGAAAAAGCTGGAAAACAAGGCGTTTCACGATCAGCTTACCGGTCTGAACAACAGGACGGCCTTTGCGGAATTTATTGCCGCCGAGGAATTTGAACCGGACAAATGCGTGGTGATAATGTTCGATCTGAATAACTTGAAGTACTGCAACGATACCTTCGGACATGAGGCGGGGGACAAATATATCTGTGAAAGCGCCAGGCTCATCCGGGAGTGCTTTGCGGATCTGGGTCCATGCTACCGCATGGGGGGAGACGAATTCTGTGCCTTGATTCAGGGCTGCTCTCTGCGGGAATGTGAGAAGAGGGTGGAACAGATAGAAAAGCTTGCGGGAGAATACAATAAAGCCCATCAGGATGTCCGCATCGGGATAGCCTGTGGGTATGAGGTCTATGACCGCAGGATTGACTATGATATAAACGACACACTGCGCCGTGCGGACAAGATGATGTATGAAAAGAAGTTCAGGATGAAGCATCAGAACTGAAGCGCCAGATAGGAATTGTGATACTCCTTTCGGTAGGTCACATCCTGGTCAAACCATGCCGGGGGCACGAAAGCTTCCGCGGCCTCTCTGCTTCCGAATTCCACCTCTGCCATAATCAGAGGCGCAAAGGGCGGATCAAAGACGTCCAGTTCGATGGTAAGCTCATAATCTGCGGGCGGAGTGGGGAAGCCCTCCTGAAACGTGGGATTCACCAGGGGAATCAGATAGCGCCGTTTGGAGATGATATTTCCGTCCGCCTTTGCCCGGAGATGGTAATAGGCCTCCTCGTTCAGGGCCAGATTATGCTCCTCCCGTTCCATCATGCCGCTGCCCTTGTAGGTCAGGATGTAGTCGTTATCCTCTTTCCGCACACGGACTACGGGGGTGGTGCAGAGGTAAGCCTGTTCTATATGGCGGGAGGGATATTCCTCCAGGTTATCTGGAAGCTGTTTTATTGTAAATTTACGTTCGATTTCCATGTCTGTGGTTCCTGCCTGTTAGTTTTTGATAGAAAAGCAAATATCTGCTTCGCAGCCGCTTGTTTTCTCTATGCGGTCATCAGATTCCAAACCTTCGATTTATGTCCGCCGATTGCCGCTGACACTCATTATAACACGGTTTCTGCCGTTTTTCCATGAATTCCCTATAATTAATTGAAAAATTTTCTGAAAATGTATATACTGTAATTATGAAAGCAACTGAGAACAGGAGGAAGAGACAATGAGCAGACTGGCTGTTTTTCTGGCCCGGGGTTTTGAGGAAATAGAAGCGCTGACCGTGGTTGACATCTGCCGCAGGGGCGGGGTGGAGACGGATATGGTGTCGGTGACGGGAGAAAGCCGGGTCACCGGTTCCCATGGCATTTCCGTGGAAACAGATAAGAAGTTTGAAGAGGTTGATTTCGGGGGATACGATATGCTTGTGCTGCCCGGAGGAATGCCGGGGACAAAGAATCTGGAGGCCCATGAGGGGCTGATGGCCCGGGTGGATGAATTTTACGCCGGTGGAAAATATATCGGGGCAATCTGCGCGGCTCCCAGTATCTTCGGACACAGGGGTATCCTGAAGGGCAGGCGCGCCTGCTGCTATCCGTCCTTTGAGAGTCATCTGGAGGGAGCGGAGGTAACCTCCGGCCCGGTGGAGGTTTCGGATAACGTCATTACCTCCAGAGGCATGGGAACAGCCATTGATTTCGGACTTGCCATACTGGGTATTTTCTGCGGGGCGGAGAAAGCAGAAGAGCTGGCAAGGGGAATCGTGTACAGGTAAACAAGAGGCCGTTGAAGGCGAAGGGTTGAAGAAATATGAAGAAAGCGTTAATTACAGGCATTACGGGACAGGACGGTTCTTATCTGGCGGAGTTTCTGCTGGAGAAGGGCTATGAGGTACACGGAATCGTGCGGCGGGCGTCGGTCAGCAACACTGCCCGGATAGATCATCTGATTGCGGAAAACAGGGTCAGACTCCATGAGGGAGATTTGTCGGATTCCTCCAGTATTATCCGTATCGTGGGAGAAGTAAAGCCGGATGAGATATACAATCTGGCGGCACAGAGCCATGTGCATGTCAGCTTTGATGCGCCGGAGTATTCGGGAGATGTGGACGCGCTGGGAGTACTGCGCATTCTGGAGGCGGTGAGGATTACGGGCCTGACGGACAGCTGTCGGATTTATCAGGCTTCCACCTCGGAGCTGTACGGCAAGGTGGAGGAGGTGCCGCAGAATGAGAAGACGCCGTTCCACCCTTACAGCCCCTATGCGGTGGCAAAGCAGTACGGTTACTGGATTGTAAAAGAATACCGGGATGCCTACGGCATGTTTGCGGTCAACGGTATCCTGTTTAACCATGAATCCGAGCGCAGAGGGGAGAACTTTGTGACCAGGAAGATTACGCTGGCGGCCGGGCGCATTGCCTGCGGGCTGCAGGAGAAGCTGTTTCTGGGCAATCTGGACGCCCTCAGGGACTGGGGCTATGCGAAGGACTATGTGGAATGCATGTGGCTGATGCTGCAGGCGGAGGAGCCGGAAGACTTTGTCATTGCAACCGGGGTACAGCATACAGTCAGGGAGTTTACCACGCTTGCTTTCCGCTATGCGGGAATCGAACTGGAATGGCAGGGAAAAGGCATGGAGGAGCGGGGGATTGACAAGGCGGACGGCCGGGTGCTGGTGGAGGTCAGCAGGGAATTTTACAGGCCCACGGACGTTATCAACCTTTGGGGAGACCCTGCCAAAGCGAAGACGGTGCTTGGCTGGAACCCGCAGAAGACAAGCTATGAGGAGCTTTGCCGCATCATGGCGGAGCATGATCTGGAGCTTGCCAGGCAGGAGAAGCGGCTGCGGAGCTGAAACGTCCGCAGAACAGCCGGAGAACAGTGCCGCCTCCGGCTGTTACAGGCAGCAGCTGGCAGTCATTTTCATGCAGACACGCTTTCGCTTGAAGGCGCGACGCAGCGGTACATAAGCAGGCAAAATACGCCTGCTAAGTACCGGCGTCTTGCACAGTCTGCATGAGAACAACTGCCATCTGCCGCTTATAACAAGCGGAGGCGGAGCTGTGTAACAAATTCGAGAAGAGGACAAAAGGACGATGGAAAAAGACGGGAAAATATATGTGGCCGGGCACAGGGGCATGGTGGGAAGCGCCATCTGCCGTGTGCTGGAGAGGCAGGGCTATCATAATCTGATTACCCGGAGCCACGGGGAACTGAACCTGTGCAGGCAGGATGAGGTGGAGGCCTTTTTCCGGCAGGAAAAGCCGGATTATGTGTTCCTGGCGGCGGCAAAGGTGGGCGGCATTGTGGCAAACAGTGAGGCGCTTGCAGATTTCATGTACGACAATATGATTCTGGAGATGAACGTGATTCACTCCGCCTGGCAGAACGGGTGTAAGAAGCTGATGTTCTTAGGCAGCAGCTGCATTTACCCCAAAATGGCGCCCCAGCCCATGAAGGAAAGCTGTCTGCTTACCTCTGAACTGGAAAAGACCAACGAGGCCTATGCTCTGGCAAAAATCTCGGGACTGAAATATTGCGAATACTTAAACCGGCAGTACGGGACTGATTATATCAGCGTCATGCCCACCAACCTGTACGGGCCCAACGACAATTATCATCCTACCCACAGCCATGTGCTGCCCGCAATGCTTCGCCGTTTCCATGAGGCGAAGCTGTCCGGTGCGGAAGAGGTGGTCTGCTGGGGAACCGGCTCTGTGCTGCGGGAATTTCTGTATGTGGACGACATGGCGGACGCCTGTGTGTACCTGATGAATACATACAGCGGCAGCGAGACCGTGAATCTGGGAACAGGTAAGGATTTAACCATCAAGGAGCTTGCGGAGCTGGTGGCAAAGGTGGTGGGGTATACCGGGAAAATCCGCTGGGACGCCTCCAAGCCGGACGGCACGCCCAGAAAGCTTCTGGATGTAAGCAAACTGGAGGCACTGGGGTACCACTATACCACGGAGCTGGAAGAAGGAATCAGGCTGACCTATCAGGATTTTCTGAACAATCCCGTGCGGGCGGAACGCTGAAAAGGGGAAAAGAATGCAGTTTATTATATTGTCGGGAGGCAGCGGCAAGCGGCTGTGGCCGCTGTCCAATGATGTCCGTTCCAAACAGTTTCTGAAGATGCTGCCCGGGGAAGCGGGAGAGCCGGAGTCCATGATTATGCGGGTGTACCGGCAGATCAAGGCTGTTGACAGTCAGGCGCAGGTCACAATCGCCACAGGAAAGAAGCAGGTCAGCGCCATCAGAAACCAGCTGGGAGATAAGGTGAATATATGTGTGGAGCCGGACAGGCGGGATACCTTTCCCGCCATCTGTCTGGTTGCCAGTTATTTGAAGGATGAGCAGGGAATTCCGGAAGAAGAGGCAGTGGTAATCTGCCCCGTGGACCCTTATGTGGAGATTCCCTATTTTCAGGCCATGGGGGAGCTGGCGCGGCTGGTGGAGGAGGATCGGGCGAATCTGGTGCTGATGGGCATGGAGCCTACCTACCCCAGCGAAAAGTACGGGTATATTATTCCGGAGAACGGGGAGCCTGTCAGCGGCGTAAGCACCTTCCGGGAGAAGCCGGATCTGGAGACGGCCCGAAAATATCTGAGCCGGGGGGCGCTCTGGAACGGCGGCGTTTTTGCCTGCAGGCTGGGATATCTGCTGAAAAAGGCCCATGAACGGCTTGATTTTTCGGATTACAGGGATTTATACGAAAAGTATACGGTCCAGGAAAAAATCAGCTTCGACTATGCCGTGGCAGAGCGTGAGAAGAGTATCTGTGTACTTCGTTACGGGGGGACATGGAAGGATATCGGAACATGGAACACCTTTGCGGAGACCATGGACAGAATGACGCTGGGGCGGGTCACGCTGAACGAAACCTGCGAGAATACCCATGTAGTCAATGAGCTGAATATCCCTGTGCTGTGCATGGGTTGTAAAAATATGATAATCGCCGCAAGCGGAGACGGCATTCTGGTTTCCGATAAGGAGCAGAGCAGCTATATCAAGCCTTTTGTGGAAGAAATGACCGGACAGGTCAGGTATGCGGAGAAATCCTGGGGCAGCTTTACCGTCCTGGATGTACAGGAGGAGAGCATGACTATCCGGGTGGTGCTGAAGCCGGGGAACAGTCTCCATTATCACAGCCATGAGCACAGGGACGAGGTATGGACTGTGGCAAAGGGCACGGGAACGGTGCTTCTCGACGGGGAAAAGAGGAAGGTGTCAGCCGGGGATGTGGTATCCATGCCCGCAGGCTGTAAGCATACGGTATTTGCGGAAACGGAGCTGCAGCTGATTGAGGTTCAGCTGGGCAGGGAGATTACCGTGGAGGACAAGCAGAAGTTTGAACCGGTTGACGGATTGAAATGAAGGGACAGGAAATGAAAGAGTATAAAAAATGCGCTAAGGAGATGCTGGATTTTATCGGGAGGAGCCCAAGCTGTTTTCATGGAGTGGCAAATATAAAAGGGATTCTGGAAGAGCAGGGCTTTACAGAACTGAAGGAAGAAGAGGACTGGCTGCCGGAAGCAGGGAAAGGCTATTATGTTGCCAGAAACGATTCCTCACTCATAGCTTTTCGGCTGCCTGCCGGAGACGGTTCGGGAAGTTCTGATTCGGGTACTGCAGGGGGAGCCGGCGTCTCCTGTATTCCGGGAGGCGCTGCAGCCGGGTTTCACATTGCCGCCGCTCACAGCGATTCTCCTTCCTTTAAGGTAAAAGAGTCTCCCGAAAGTACGGTGGAGGAGCATTATGTGCGGCTGAACACGGAAAAATACGGCGGCATGATTCTCTCAACCTGGCTGGATCGGGCGCTTTCCGTGGCAGGCCGGATAGCGGTAAAGGAAAAAGACAAAATAGTGACTAAATTAGTCAATATCGATAAGGACCTTCTGGTGATACCCAATGTGGCTATTCACATGAACCGGGATATGAATAACGGGGTGGCATATAATCCCCAGGCGGATATGCTGCCTTTGTTCGGGGACTGCAGCGAGGGAAAAAAGAAAAGCGGACTGATGAAGCAGGTGGCCAGGGCAGCAGGCGTAAAGCAGGAGGATATTCTGGGCCACGACCTGTTCCTGTATACCCGGGAAAAAGGGCGTATACTGGGGGAAACGAAGAATTTGTGCTTTCGCCCAGACTGGATGACCTGCAGTGCGTTTATGCTGCCGTAAAGGCTTTTTCGGAGAGTGTGCCGAAGCATTATATCAATGTATGCGCCGTGTTTGACAATGAAGAGGTGGGCAGCGGGACGAAGCAGGGGGCGGATTCCACCTTTCTGGAGGATACCCTCTGGAGAATTGCGGAGAGTCTGGGGGCAGGCAGAAGCCAATACCTGAAATGGATTGCGGGGAGCTTTCTGATTTCGGCGGATAATGCCCATGCGGTACATCCCAATCACCCGGAGAAGGCGGATCCCACCAACAGACCTTATTTAAACGGCGGTATTGTAATCAAGTATCACGGCAGTCAGAAATACGCCACGGACGCCCTGTCTGCAGCGCGTATGAAGGAGCTGTGCCGCCGGGCAGGCGTACCCTTCCAGTCCTATGCCAATCGCTCCGATATACCCGGCGGGTCCACTCTGGGAAATATTTCCGCCTCCCATGTGTCTGTGTCCAGTGTGGATATCGGCCTGCCCCAGCTGGCCATGCATTCTGCGGTGGAGACCGGCGGGGTGAAGGATACGAAATATGCAGTGGATATGTTCAGGGTGTTTTACGGAGACTGAAGGGAGTCTGCCTGTTCCGGAGCATGCGGCAGGTATAAGTCTGCATGCGGCGGGTATAAGTTCTGTGTGCGGCAGATATAGGTTTTGCATGCGGCAGGTATAGGTTCTGTATGCGGGTACAGGCGCATAGGTTTCCATAAGGAAACAGATGCTGCCCGCGGCGGCGTAACGGGAAGTGCGGCGGCATGGAGGCGGACTATGAATCAGAAGCTGGAAGAGCTTTTGCAGCTGGCATTGCAGACACCGGAGGAAACCAGAGAACAGACGGAAGAGCTGAACATAGGGTTTAACGGCAGTGAGAGGACATGGGAAGTGATTGTAAAGTATCACGGGAGTCTGGATGCACTGGCGGTTTTAAATGTGCAGATTGAATATCTGATTGCGGGCTACGCTGTGCTGACGGTTCCGGAGGGACTGGTGGAGCGGGTTGCGGAGCTGGAGGAAATTGAATATGTGGAAAAGCCCAAGCGGTTTTTCTATGAGGTGACGGATCCTGTCACGGATTCCTGCATACAGCAGCTATCCCGGCAGGATTTTTCATTGACGGGAAGGGGAGTGCTGATAGCGGTTCTGGACAGCGGCATTGATTACCGGCTGCCGGTTTTTAAGTATGCGGACGGAAGCACCAGAATCCGTTATCTGTGGGATCAGACTCTGCGGCCGGAGGACAGTGAGGGAAGCGGCGGAGCGGCGGCGAGGCGGCTGCCGCCTGCGGGATTCAGACAGGGAGTGGAATTTGATGCAGCGCAGATTAATAGGGCGCTGCAGGCGGCGACCCGGCAGGAGCAGCTTATGCTGCTTCCCACGGTGGACGCCGGCGGCCATGGTACGGCGGTGGCGGGAATTGCCGCCGGGTACAGCGAAGGCGGAGGAGACGGTCTTTTCGGCAGCGCACAGTCATACAGAGGAGCGGCGCCGGAGTCGGAACTGCTGATTGTGAAGCTGGGGCTGCCGGATGCCGCGTCTTTTCCGCGAACCACGGAAATTATGCGGGGGGTGACCTGGGCTGTGAGAAAGGCGCTGGAGCTGCAGATGCCCCTGGCTCTGAACCTGAGCTTCGGCAACAGCTACGGCGCCCACGACGGCAGTTCCCTTCTGGAGCGCTTTCTGGACAATGCGGCGGAAATCGGCAGGACGGTAATCTGCGTGGGCAGCGGGAATGACGGCGCAAGCGCCGGTCATCTGGCAGGAAGGCTTGGGGCGGGAGGCGGAGCGGAAGCGGGAGGCGGACAGACAGCGCCGGGAACGGCTGCATCCGCTGCGGCGGCCCGCAGGGCGGATGTGGAAATTGCAGTGGGAGAATATGAAAGCTCTCTGAGCATCCAGCTGTGGAAAAATTACAGCGACCTGTACCGGATTCGGCTGCGTTCTCCCGGCGGGCAGGAATCAGAGCTGCCGTTGACGGTACAAAACGGGAAATATACGCTGCGCCTGGAACAGACGGAGGTGCTGGTCTATATAGGGGAACCTGCGCCCTATGCGGTGGCCCAGGAAATTTATCTGGAACTGATCCCCGTCGGGAGGCGGTATATCAACAGCGGCGTGTGGACGGTGGCGCTGGAGGGACTTGAAATTGTGACGGGACAGTATTACTTTTATCTGCCCAGCGCCGCCGCCCGCAGTGCCTCCACAGGCTTTTACCGTCCCACGCCGGAGGTGACCCTGACAATACCATCCACTGCGGCAAAGGTCATTACCGTGGGCGCTTACGACAGTACCTATGACGCTTATGCGGATTTTTCCGGCAGAGGGTATGCGGATGCGGATCGGACGGTGGGAGTTGTAACCTCCGGTCTGGCGAAGCCGGATCTGGTGGCGCCGGGGGTGGGGGTGCTGGCGCCGGACATTTACGGCGGTTATCTGCCCGTCACAGGCACCTCCTTCGCCACACCTATCGTTACCGGGGCGGCGGCACTGCTTATGGAGTGGGGGATTGTAAGGGGCAATGACCCGTTCCTGTACGGGGAGAAAGTGAAGGCGTATTTAAGGAAGGGGGCCAGGCCTTTAAGGGGGGAGGCGGAGGTTCCCAATGCAAGGGTTGGCTGGGGAGCGGTCTGCGTCAGCGAGAGCCTGCCGGAGTGAGGTAAAAAGTAGTGCATTTTGTCAGCAATAAGTCGAAAGGACTGGTTCTTTTATGTAGGGCTTTGAAATCGGAATAATGTGAGAATACGATGGAGAAGAATAAAGCAGACGAAAATGATTTTATTTCCGCCTGTTTTATGGTATACTTGCAAAAAGAGGATATCATAGAATTTAGACAATAAAGAGTATATGTACAGGAGGAGCGGAAAAGAATGGTTATGTCGGAAAAAAAATATACGCTAAATGATATATATATTGGCATGATGGCAAAGGCCGAACAGCTTAGTGAAATATATAACAAATATATGATATTGTTGTTTGATGATACAGAGAGTAAGACGGGGAAGCTGGTGTTTTGTGGAGATGTACAGAATCAGGAATATGACAGTTGGTTTATGCAGCCGAAACCGATAACGCCTATTTATAATGATAAAGACGAATTGGAGGATATGGCTGTATATGATGAATAAATATATAGAGATTGAGATGCGGCCTACAGCTTGTGGGATAGGAGGTTCGTTCAGCGCGGAAGCAAGTTTTTGCCTGGATACTTTTCAAGCACCCTTTTATGATATTGAAGTGAAAATTGATACAGGCTGTTCAATCAGCACTATTCCGCTTAATATGCTGGGAAGAATGGAATAAGTAGAAGTGGTGAGGATACCAAGGAATGTGCAGGAAGCAAGAAGACGGCTAAGGGAGAGTTTGGTCTGAATGCGGAAGTGAGAAGGTAACAGGGTGGAATAGTCTAAATGAAGACAGAGACCGTGAGGATATAAAAATGGGTGATGATAAGCAAGATCGCAAGCAGGCTTGCCAGCTCTTTTATGAAGGACTGATAGAAAATGATGCTGCTAAGCTTCTGAGAGTTCCCAAAAGTGATATTCATAACCATTCTACAAAAGGGTGCAGAAGGATTTGGCTGGAAGAACGCTTAAAACGCGTTTTTCCCAAACCGCCTGACAAATTCGGCGGACTGGAAGGAATGCGGGAATGGTTTACTTCATTTATCAAACCATATTGCAGTGGTCGTGAGGGAATCATCTTAAGATGGGAGGGGGCTTTTGCGGAAGCCAGGAGAAACAATATTATAAGGCTAGCAATGAACTTTGGAGCTTCGGAAATTGAACTTGTTGGCGGGATGGCTGCTTTTGAGGCGATTATTGAGGAGTATCGTCTAAAATATTGTCCTGACATTGATTTTGAACCTGAGATAACGTATGTGTCTTCCTGCGATGCCAAGCAGGAGGCAGACCGAATCGATCAGTATATTGCATCAGGCTTTTTCAAGTCCATAGATGTATGCGGCGGTGAGAATGTACAGCCATTTGAGGCTTATCTGCCATTATATCGAAAAGCTGAGAACTATCATCTGACTAAGAAAATGCATGTTGGCGAAAGCGGTTCGGCGGAGGATGTAAGACGGGCGGTTGAAGTTTTGGGGCTAAATGAGGTTCATCACGGGATTAAAGCCGTTCTGTCGGATGACGTCATGAGATTCCTGGTCGAAAACCGGATACAGCTGAATGTCTGTCCAAGCAGTAACGTAATGCTTGGGATTACGGCTGATTATAAGGATCATCCGATAAAAATCTTATATGAGAACGGGGTAAGGGTTACTATCAATACAGATGATCTGTTGATATTTGACAGTTCGATTGAAAACGAGTATTTATTGCTTTATCGGGCAGGGACATTAACCGCGGATCAGATGGAAGAGATTCGAAAAAATGGGCTAAGGACAGATGATTGAAATTGAAAAACGCTGACAGAATATATTTTGAGAAGAATCGGGGAAAACGGTTCTTTTCTTTTACCCAAAATCAGTTCGAATGGGGGAGATAGGATCTGCAGACGGATTATTTTGGGTTGATGAAATTGGAGGTTGCGGCAGAATGGTATAATCAGGTCGATAATAAACGAATTGACAGAAAGGGTTAGTCCTCACTTGACAGCAGGGTATGGGGAGAAGGTGAAGGCGTACTTGAGGAAAGGGGCGAAACGGAGTACCCAAACGTGCGGGCAGGCTGGGGCGCGTTATGCGCCAGCCCCAGCCTGCCGGTTTAAAAGGTTACCATTCCCTCTCAAGCTCGATATCCCATCCCATGCTGAAGGGTCCGTTTGCCTGGGCTTCCATGCTGCTGACCAGCTCCGCGCGCTCCGCGGCGCTGCTTCCCGGGTCGTCCAGGGATTCCTCCGCCCAGTAGGAGTAGCCATAGAGATAGCTCCGGTTAAAATCCTCCCAGGAGGTGAAGAGCGTCTGGGATTTCTCTGCCGCCTCCAGCAGTTTGTCCAGCGCCTCCTCGTAGGTGCAATAGCCGGCGGCATAGCCAAAGCCCATAATTGTTCCCACCCGGCTTAAATCCCAGGCGGCGATGGCTCCGTCCCCATAGGCTGACCAGGCGTCATAAGCCGCTAACAGGCTGATACATGCTGCCTCGTCCAGGTTCTGCTCCATCAGGCTGGCTTCAAAGGTGTCGCGGTCAGCCGCATCGGTTCCGCCGTATTCCCCCAGGAACACCAGGGCATCCTCATTATGCCCCTCATTCATCAGCCAATCCGCCATTTCCATCAGATCACCGGCATTTTCGATGCCCCAGCTGGCTGACAGGCTCTGCTGAGCCTGGGATGCCAGGGTGTCGAGCTGGCTGTCATCCGCCCCCGCATCCGCCAGCATTTTGTAGATATCCCGGACGCTGCCGCCGTTCACGGCATCCAGAACCGCCGTCATACCATTGATAAAATCCAGAGCACTCCCCTGTTTCGGCGCTACCTCCAGGAACTCCAGGGTGAGCACCGCCCGGGCGTCCTCCACGTCATCATCATTACCGACAATAACCACGGAGAAAAAGCCATCCGCCGTCTCCACATAATATCCATAGGCTTGTCCTCGGCTTGCTCCGCTCCTGGCGACGCCTTCTCTGGCAAGGCACTTCTCGGCGCCCTCAGTGGAAGGCGCGTCGGTATCCTCCCAGCTCACGGTCACGCCGGAGCCGTCCAGGATCATACTGGTGATATGATCCGCGTAATCCTCCAGGCTGTCCAGACCGCCCTGGCTGCCCGGGACAGCTGCCTTGGAGCTTCCCAGGGAGACCGCGGAAAACCCGACCCGGTCGGAACCGCCATCCAGTCCCATCATAGTGGAGCCTGCCTGGAGCGGCATGTCTGTCTGCGTAAGCCCCTCAAGCAGGATCACCCTGTAGCTGCCATCCGAGGAAACATATTCCTGCGAAGCGGGAAGGCTTTCTGCCTCCTGTGAAGCGGGAAGGCTTTCTGCCTCCTGTGAAGCCTCCGGGGCTATATCTGAGGCGCCGCTGGCGTCTGTGCCCGAGGCGCTCTGGGGATTGCCGCAGGCTGTAAGCAGCAGCCCAAGTGTTGTCATCAGCAATAGCACTTTACTTTTTTTCATATTCTTCCTCCTCCTGATCTTTTTGGCATGACGCGGTACCGCCTCTGCCAGTTAATGATTGTACCACGTTTATATATGGATTTCCACATCTTTTTCAAAAAAACAGTAATACAGGGGCTATAATATATAAAAAAGAACGCGCCGGACGGCATTCCTTTTAGCTTCTTTTCAGACTTGGAAAAAATGGTACTATATTGCGGGGAATTATGTTATACTAAGCTTAATTCTACAGCAGGCGAAAGAGACGGAACAGGAGGAATGCTATGGAAGCCGGAAAAATAAATTATGAGCTTGACCTGGATATTGACGGAATGGGGCTGGTGCTGTACTCGGAGGGCGCGGTGCAGGAGCTTGAGGAGGGCGAGAACTTTTTTCAGAGGGATTACTCTACTCCTGAGCAGGTGGCGGCGCATATAAAAAAGGGAGATATTGTAGGGTTCTGCACAGGCTCGCCGGGGCGTTACCACATTAAGTTTAGGGAGGGATACCCGGATGAGCGCATGGACGGGCAATATCCGGTTGCCATAAGGCTTGCCCTGGATGTTAAGGGGGGCAGAATATCTATTATTGACCTGTTTTGGCTGATGGAATGGAGCCATGACTGTCCCCCGGAGCAGCAGCTGTGTGTGGAGGATGGCATCTATCATCTGACGGTGCTGACGGCAAAGCCGGCATCCGGAATATGGGGGGACAACCAGGAAATACACATCTATATGCAACAACTGGACACCATGCCGGAGCTTGCCTGGGAGGGTGTGCCGCCGCTGTTTGTGTGAGGAGGGCGTTACAAATATTTTGTTGCAAATTCGGCGGGTAAGGAATAAACTGAGATTAGGCAGCAGGGCAGGGAGTATGAGGAGCGCGACAGTGCAGGTCAGGAAAAATGAGGAGGTATAAGGATGGAGGCATTAAAGCAGGAGGAAGTATATACGGTGGATGATATCTACGCGCTGCCGGAGGGAGAGAGGGCGGAGCTGATTGACGGGCAGATTTATTTAATGGCGCCGCCGACTACGAGGCATCAGCGGATACTTAATTTTCTCAATACAGAGATCAATTTATTTATCAGGGAAAATAACGGCGAGTGCGAAGTGTTCCCGGCGCCCTTCGCCGTGTTTCTGAGTGACAATGAAAAGAATTATGTTGAGCCGGATATAAGCGTTATATGCGACAGAGACAAGCTTACAGACAGAGGCTGCCAGGGAGCGCCTGACTGGGTCATTGAGATCGTGTCCCCGAGCACCAGGCAGATGGATTATTACAAAAAATTGTTCAAGTACCGCACGGCGGGCGTCCGGGAATATTGGGTGGTTGACCCGGACAGAGAGCTGGTGACGGTATATAACTTCGAGCGTGATACCATGGAGGAATACCCCTTTGGCGAGGAGGTGCCTGCGGGGATCTATGAAGGATTTTCGATTAAGGTCTAGCGGAAATTTTACCAATTCGGGTATTGTATTTTATCAATCCATCACATATAATATATGTGGTGGATTTTTACGGTGGAAAATGGAGTGTATGCATATGAAACATTTTATCACAGAAATTCAGATCCAGCAGCTCCTGCATCTAACCAATCTGAAGATATCCTTATCATCCAGCAACAGGCAGAACCTTATACTGACAGGTAAGAATGGTTCAGGCAAGACTACCCTGCTCTTGGCATTGGAGGGATTCTTGAGCTATCTGTCCTGGTGGGATGGGGCAGCTCTGGATGATCATTATTTTTGGATGGATATGCAGGACACAGCAGGGATTACAATTGAACAGCATGAAACCGACAGGAAAAGGCAATATTACAGGGTATTATCCTATTTTGCAGCCTTAAGGGGAATTAATATCGTCATGAGCACTACGGCAGGGATGAAGAGCCTGCTGGAGCAGGGAAAATTTATCATTGCGTATTATCCCGCAGAGAGAAGGTCTCTTTTCGATACGGTCAGCGGTGTGGAGGATGTACAGCTCAAGAGCTGTTATGGTATGGAGGAGAACCCTGGGGCATTGCTTTTAAAGTATATGGTACATTTGAAAACGCAGCAAGCATATGCCAGAAATGCGGGAGACGAGGAAGTGGTTGAGCTGATCCGAAAGTGGTTCGAGCGCTTTGAGGACGCACTGGGGGTTTTGCTGGAGGGGAAGGATATCCGACTGGAATATGATTACAGAGAATATTGCTTTTGGATTGTGGAAAGCCCTCAGAAAAAATATACGTTCAGCCAGCTGTCGGATGGATATTCCGCGATCCTCCGCATTGTGACGGATCTGATGTTGAGAATGGATCAAAGCTGGCTGAAAACAGGAACATTAAGCTGTTATGATGTAGAGGGTATTGCCCTGATTGATGAGCTGGAGACACATCTGCACATTGACCTGCAGAGAAAAATATTGCCGTTTCTGACAACATTTTTCCCCGAGATACAGTTTGTTGTATCCACACATTCACCGTATATTCTGAGCTCCATATCCAATGCGCTGGTATATGATATGGAAAAGAACATCGCGGTCGAGGATATGTCCGCTTACTCGGCAGAAAGCATAGTGGAGGGATATTTTGAGGAACAGGTCTATTCGGAAGAGATCAGAGGGAAAATTCTGCGCTATGAAGAGCTGGCTTTTCTGCGGGAGCCATCTGAAGAGGAGAGGGCGGAGAGAGCGGAGCTGCGCGCAGAGCTGAGAGGGCTTTCCGGGCAATTGTCCGGCGAGGCAAAGGCAGCTTTCGAGGAAATCGAGGACAGAAGGAAGCGGAATGGTTAGATTTCAGAGGAGAGATACACAAAAGGCACGGGCGGCAATACAGTCCCTGAGCAGAGAGAGCCGGAAAAAGAAAGGCACATACAATACGCCGGAGGTAAATGACGCCTTACAGGAGATGTTTTTTCAGAAGTGTTATCTGTGTGAGAGCAAAAATGTGACGGCTTATGCGATAGAGCATCTGGTGTCAGCCGGAGAGGATCCAAGGCTCCGGTATGACTGGAATAATCTTTTTCTGGCATGTGCCCATTGTAACGGCACCAAGAAGAAAAGGCATGAGCCGATATTGGATTGTACCCGGACGGAGGTGGATCGGGTGATCCGTTTTTACAAAAAAGGGCATTGGGGCACAGAGGAGAGATTTTGCTTTGAAGCCCGTGAACACAGTGAGGAAGTCTTACATACGATTGCCCTCTTGGAGGAAATCTATTATGGTAGGACGCCTCAGAAAAAAATAGAGTCTGCCAGACTGCGGGAAAGCTTAAGAAAGGAACTGGCGCAGTTTAAGGAATATGTCAGAAGCTATCTGGAGGCTGACGGCGAAGACAGACGGGATCTGTATCTGCTTATTCAGCGGGAGCTAAGCGCCAGGTCGGCGTTTACGGCGTTTAAACGCTGGCTGATTTGGGATAATGGGGCAGCCCTTGGGGAGCTTGTGGAATTGTGCGGATAGCAGGGGCGCGACAGGGCAGGTAAGGTAAGAGCAGAACGTGGTATGAGGCGGCAGTGCAGGAGGTTTTCGGTTGAAGGAGAGGAGAGCAGGTTAAAATATGGCAAACAAAGCGTGTAAGGATAAAAAGAAGCATCCCTGGTGGAGCTATCTGCTGTGGGTATTGGGAGCGCTGGCGGCGCTGGTGGCATTGGTGCTGCTGGGAGCCAG
The DNA here is from genome assembly GCA_023664365.1 of Acetatifactor muris. Classification (GTDB taxonomy): domain Bacteria; phylum Bacillota; class Clostridia; order Lachnospirales; family Lachnospiraceae; genus Acetatifactor; species Acetatifactor muris_B. Next base: position 20,418 of record JAMPFR010000058.1, read on the forward strand.
GCTGTATTTCCGCATCCCGGTGAGCAGCTATTACCGGGTATCAGAGCGCGGCTTTCTGATTCCTGACTGCGGCAGGGGCTTTGTCGCCCAGGGAATCGCGTATGATGAGCAGAGCGGGCGCTTCCTGGTGAACGGCTACCAGAAGGATAATATTGCCTCGCCCATCTATGTGATCGCGCCGGGGGCGAAAAAGCCGGACAAGACGATCCGCATGGCGCTGCCGGATGGGACAGGCTACACAGGGCACGCGGGAGGCATCGCCATATATGGCGATTATATCTATGTGGCGGACGGCGGCGGGCACAGGCTGCTGGTTTTTTCCAGTCAGAGTGTCTATGACGCGGCGGATGGCAGCAGCGTGGCGGCAATAGGGGTGTTTGACACAGCGGTGTCCGATACGGATTACATCGGTCCGGCATTCGTCACAGTGGACGGCAACCGCCTGGTGACGGGGGAGTTTTACCGCAATCCCAACTACCCGACGCCGGAGAGCCACAAATTTACCACTCTGGCGGGGGATTACCAGCAGGCGCTGGCGGTGGAATATGAGCTGGACGAGCAGGCGCAGTACGGCATTGTGCCTGTGCCGGTAAGGGCTTACACGCTCCCGGAGCTTGCCCAGGGCATGTGCTTTGACGGAGGCAAAATTTATGTGTCCACCTCCTGGGGGACGGCGCTCTCCCATATCTATCAGTATGATGAAGCCGGGCTGCAGCTGCAGGGCAATATCGCGCTGCTGGGCGTGGAAATCCCCCTGTACGCGCTGGACAGCGCGGCGCTGCTGGTGGACGGGGTGATCGCCCCCATGTCTGAGGAGATCGAGATTGTGGACGGCAGGCTGTACACCATGTGCGAATCCGCCTCCAACAAATATATTTTCGGCAAATTTACATCCGCGAAATGGTGCTACGCGACGGATGTGGAGGCTTTTTTTCAGCATGTGGAGTAGGGGGATGACATGCGGCTGACGGCATTATTTCAGGAGCTCATTGAAATAGCGGAGGGGAAAATAACCCAGACAGCATTCTGGCTGGTCATGGCGCTGATCTACCTCAACTGTATCCTTTACCTGATGGATTTGTACACCCTGGTAAAGAAAAAAACGCCGGGAGAGACGATACTGATTATGCTCCTGCCGGGTACTGTTACCGTAATGGGGGCGGTGCTGTTTTCCCTGCTTTTTCAGCTGCCCGCCAGCCCCGACCTGGAAAGGGTGTGGATGGAGGCAGCCGCGCCCGGGCTGTGGACAGAGCTGCTGTGCCTCGCGGGGCTGTTTGCGTTTCTCTGGGGTCTGACCTGGCGGCTATGGAGAAAAAGGCGGGAAAACAGGCTTATTGTTGTCCGGTGGATCTTTTCCTACAGCCTGGATTTTATCATGGTGCTTTTGCTGGCGCTTGTGGGCGCCGCCGGGCTGGCAGCAGGCGTGAACCTGCCTGTGCTTGCGGGCAGGCTGACGGCAGGGCTGGGATACAATCTGCCGCTGTATTTGTTTTTATATGGGACGGCGGCGCTGGTATTTAAAATGGGACTGATGCTGCTGGCGGGGCTGACGCAGCTCTATACAGCCCGGATTTCCCGGTTTCCCTACCGGGAGGGCGGGAACCCTGCGGCGGCATTTCTGATATACGCGGTTCTATGCCAGAATGCCCGGGTGAGGGGCGCCCTGGTGTTCTGGATACCGGGGACGTGGTTTGCCTTCTGGGCAGGCAGCGAGGTGAATGATCTGTCGATGAAGCTCTTTTTCCCGGCGCTCACGGTTCTGGCATTTATGCTGTACCTGCTGCTCGCGCTGCGCCCGGTGGCGGAGAATATGGCGCGCTTTGACAAATGGGGGGACAGAAAGCAGGTTCTCGCCCGATTCTGCAGGGAATATTTTCTGGAGGAGCCTGTGATTAAAAACAGTGACTTTACCGTCACCCGGCATTTTCTGGTGGATGAGCGGGGAATGATGGAGGTATTCTCCTTTGACGCGCTGGCAAATGTAAATGTACATAACGGCTGGGTGTCGGACGCCAAAAAGGGCTGGACGCGCCAGCTCTCCTTTCTGGACGGAGGGTGCTGTGTCATCGACGGGAGCGATAGGGGAGCGGAAGAAATTTTTAAATACGCAGGGCAGTATTGGGAGAGACAGCAGCTTATCGGGCAGGGAGACGCGGCGCAGCGGCGGATGTGGGAGCCGACAGGGACGGGGCTGTACCAGAAGCTGTTTTATTTCGTACTGGTGGCGATGATACTTGTATTTTTTATGATGTACCAGACATTGGCTCCCGGAGACTATTGATCCATCAGCCGGATATTGCTGGAGGACAGCGCAGGTCTATCGGTTGAAAACGGGTCATATTGTAAGTATGCCAAAATCTACAAAATTATAGTAAAATTAAAAGTAACTATAAAATGAGAGAGGATGGTATACACTATGGGAAAAGAGCCAGGCACAAGAATAATCACAGAGGAACGTATTTTCCAATTTGAACAGGAGCTGCGCCAGAGTGAAAGAATGGGCAATACAATTGCGAAATATATGCGTGATATCAGAAAATTCCAGAGCTATCTGGACGGAAGAGAGGCGACCAAGGCTCTGGCAGTGGAATATAAGGAGCACCTGCGCAGCTGCGGGAAATACAAGGTAAGCAGCATCAATACCTTCCTGGTGGTTT
>JAMPFR010000059.1 GCA_023664365.1 Acetatifactor muris
CATATCCTCATGTTTTCTCGAATCTTAATTGTGGACGTTTGTTTGATGCGCGTGAAAATTTTGACATAGAAAAGTACTTGAAGTATGGAGTTACCTGTCCTGATTGTCATAGGTCTACATATCCAGCGCGTTTTATAACGATTTGCGAAAACGGACATATGGACGATTTTCCTTGGAAGTGGTGGGTGCATCGCGGGAATTCAAATTGTGCTGGTAAAATGAAGATGTACTCCACAGGTAACACATCTACCTTGGCAGATATGTTTGTGGAGTGTTCTTGCGGAGCAAAGCGCAGCATGAGCGGCGCTACTCAGAAAGAAAACTTTGAGGACTTAACTTGTACTGGACATCATGCGTTTAGACCGAATACTAAGAATAAAAAGTGTTCCAAACCAATCATTCCATCACAGAGAGGTGCATCCAATGTTTACTTTGCTGTAAGCCGTAGCGCAATCTCCATACCGCCGTGGATCAATCCGCTTTACAATCTTATTGATGAGCATTTCAAACTCATCGAGGAAATAAGGGATATATCTGGAGATGAGGGCATCACAAAGATTTATGAGAAGTACTTTTCGGCATATACCCGTGCAGAGTTTGACGAGGCCTTGGAGCGGAGGATGAAAAACATTACTGAATTCAAGGAAATCAAGCAGATGGAGTATGATGCCATTACGCACCATAATGATCCTGCTTACGCGTCTAATAAGAAACACTTTAAGGCAGAGGAAGACGATATGCCTTCTTATCTGAAGAAATATTTTGGCCGCGTAATCCGTATTACACGGTTGCGGGAAGTAAGAGTTTTGGTGGGCTTTACGAGGGTGGATGCTCCTGATCCTGATGCAGACGCTGATGACCAGGCAAATATTGTTCTGCTGAACAAGAACAAGTCTGAACGCTGGCTTCCGGCAGCGGAAATACATGGGGAAGGTATCTTTATCGAATTTAATAGGGAGACATTAGATAAATGGGTTGACCGTTCTGTAAAGAAGCTTTCTAAAAAATATGAGGAGTGTTATAAGGAATTTTGTGAGGCAAAAGACTGGAAGGTCACGGTGCTGAGGAATGCCGTCTATGTATTGATGCATACATTCTCGCATCTTCTTATAAAACAGATGTCAATGTCATCTGGTTATTCTTCTTCGGCAATCAGGGAGAGGATATATTTTGGGGAAAAGATGTCAGGGATTCTTCTTTACACGGGAAGCGCGGACAAAGAAGGTTCTTTGGGAGGGCTGGTTGAACTTGGAACAATGAGCAGGATGAGAATGCTTATGCAGGATGCATTCCAAGAGGCGTTGCTTTGTACGAATGACCCGGAGTGCATGAACAATATGCCTGCCGGCAATAATTCAAACGGAGCAGCTTGCCATTCCTGCTGTATGATTTCAGAAACAGCCTGCGAGAACGGTAACCGTATGCTGGATAGAGGTTTAGTCGTTCCTATTGCGGGAAGAGAGAACGAAGCTTATTTTAAGGAGTTGGTATCAGAACTATGTCAACTGGAAATATAAGTTTAGATATTTTGTTGGATGAAATGAAAAATTCCATTGCTGCTGGAGGTGACATTTCTGCGGATTCACTCCGTGCAATTAAGAAGCACTTTCCATCGGTATCGGATCAGGAGGCTCATGATATCTATGTATTGGTGTCAGGAGCGCTTGATTCATTGGTAAAGGATAAAGCATCGCTTGTATTGACTGCGCCACCATCATTCTCTTTTAAGGCAAAGACTACCAAGAATACGGTTTCCGATATGCTGGAGGATTCACAGAAAAGTATTTTGATAACTGGATATTCGTTGTCTGAGTATTTCGGCGATATGGTCGATATTATAATCGCAAAGAGCCAGAAAGGTGTTTTTACAAAATTCTTTGTGAACAATATTGAAAGTCAAAGTAGCTTTGATAAGTTGTGTCGTTACAAAGGGAGATTCCTGAAGATATATAACTATCCAAAAGCTCAAGATGCAATGGCAGCACTCCATGCAAAGGTGATTTCTGTGGATGGCGAACAGACATTGATAACTTCAGCCAATCTTTCTTATCATGGACAGCAGGGGAACATTGAACTGGGTGCGGTCATAGAATCCAAGGCGATAGCAAAACAGGTGGAGGATATATTTACACAATTAATTTTTAAGAAGGTTTTTGTGGAGATATAGAGTTGACACATAATTCGTATTTTATGGTTGATGTGCCATAAATAAACAGCGCATAAATTCAACAGAGGATATAAAATATAATGCACAGAACAATACTTATATCAAAAACAGTCCGAGCTATGTTGATAGACTGCAATTTGTCTGATTTTGCATAAGCACTTACAAATTGGTATATCCGCCCTAGTGCTAATTTTATTGAATATCATAATGACGTTATTTTTCAGGGGTGATTACAAGTGGATAATTTATCTACAGTGCAACGAAGAAAAAATATGCAGCATATTCGTTGCAAAGATAGTGAAATAGAGATTGCTTTACGTCATGCATTGTGGACAAAGGGTTATCGGTATCGGAAGAATTACGCTATGTTGCCGGGCAAACCAGACATAGTTTTTACGAAAGACAAAATAGCTATATTCTGTGACGGTGAATTTTTTCATGGAAAAGATTGGGACGTCTTGAAGATTCGACTTGCAAAAAGCAAAAACAGTGATTATTGGGTTAAAAAAATAGCGCGTAATCGAGAACGAGATGATGAAGTCAATAAGCAGTTATTATTTATGGGGTGGACAGTAATACGTTTCTGGGGAAGAGATATTAAAAGAAATGTAGAGAGCTGCGTTCGGGTGGTAGAAGAAACAATTTTTGAGTTACGTCTAAATAATAATGATGTTTAGCAGTATGAGGCTATGAACGAAAATGTGATTATCCAAACTTTGAAAAAATAGTTGATTGTTTTGCGTTTCAATTTCTGCCATTATTATGGCTTTATTGATCAGCTTAACCTATTTTGCTGTTTTTGATATGTTTTTTAAGCTATGGGCGTTTATAATAGTAGTTAGAATACTTACTAACTAAAGGAGATACCTATGCATGATACAAAACAGCGTGGAAAAAGAATTGCCCTTTTGAGAAAACAAAGCGGAATGTCACGGGAAAAACTTGCCTTTGTGCTGGACGGTGAGTAGGGAGAGATCAACTACAAGGGACATAAAGGCAGAAGCCTGATAGGCACTTGCAACAGGAGGACTCAAATGAAAAGAAACGTCAGCCTTGCGGATATATCCGACGGGCGTCTGTACGGATACAATGATATGGTAAAGGCGGACTGTCACGGCTGCAAGGGATGCCATAAATGCTGCACCGGAATGGGGAATTCTGTCATACTGGACCCCTATGATATGTGGCGCATACGAAAAGGATTGCACAAATCCCCGCAGGAGCTTCTGGGGGAAGGAAAGCTGGAGCTGCATGTTGTGGACGGGTGTGTCCTGCCGAATCTTGTGATGGCGGGTGAGGAGGAGGCCTGCAGCTTTCTGGACGGGGAAGGGAGATGCAGCATTCATGCTTTCCGGCCGGGAGTCTGCAGGCTGTTTCCCTTGGGCCGCTATTATGAAAACGGGGATTTCCGGTATTTTCTCCAGAAGGGAGAGTGTACTGCCTCTGACCGTTCCAAGGTAAAGGTCAGCAAATGGATTGACACCCCTGAACAGGAGAAATACCACGACTTTCTCTGTACCTGGCATTCGATGCTGAAGAAGGTGGAGGAGGCTGTCCGGGGGCAGGAGGACAGCGAGTATTCCGGCGCGCTGAACATGAGCCTGCTCAAGCTTTTTTATTTTGAGGAAAGCATCGGGGAGGATGATTTCTACGGAAGGTTTGAGGAAAAGGTAGGGGAATTTTTAGTAAATTTAAAATAAGTAAATTACGATTGACTAAAACGGAGGACGTGGTATATATGGAGATATAACAGATCGGAGGCAGGATTATGTTTATAGGAAAATAAAGCGCTGTTCTATGGTATTGTGGGGGGGACGCCCCAGTATTTGCTGCAATTGGATGACAGGCTGCAGATTGAGGATAATATTAAGAATACGTTTTTAAATGCGACATCATTTCTCTTTGAAGAGCCGGAAAATCTGTTGAAGCAGGAAGTACGGGAACCGGCGCTTACAAAAGAAGGATTCCCTGGCGATTTTTTCGCATGGTTGGCGAAGGGTGATTATACTGATAAATATAATCTGCTTTTGTTTAAGGAAGACATTGGTTTTTGCATACGGGAAAGAGTATGTCAGATGACAATGGGAATTCCCTTTTTCTCCAGATAATGCTCCAGAGTCAGCTCCTGGCCGTGTTCTCTCAGCCACTTTTTATGGATTTTGTAGTCCGGCATGACGGAACCCACCATGCTCCAGAATTCTTTGGAGTGGTTCATGTGGGTGAGATGGCATAGCTCGTGTACCACAACATAATCCAGCACCGCGGGGGGCGCGAAAATCAGGCGGTAGTTAAAAGAGAGAGTACCACGGGAGGAGCAGCTGCCCCAGCGGGTCTTCTGATCCCGGATGGTGACGGAGGTATAGCTGCCGCCGGTGAACTGATGATAGTATGCGCAGCGCTGCTCAAACTGTGTCCGGGCGGCGCTGCGGTATCTTTTTTCCAGGGTTTCCAGGCGCTTTGTCTCCGCCTGGGTCAGATAAATAATCCGGGGCATAAAGTTTCCTTTCTTTTGCAGGTATATCTGTAAGTATATCCGATAAGCATTTCTGTGGGCTGCTCGGAGCATACCGGTGAACGGTACAATGTGCTAGAGTTTATCAACATCTACCGCAATGTGATAGTCGGGATGTCCGGCTTTTACCTTCCTGTCAATCAGTTCCACCAGTTCCGTATCGGAGAGGCGGAAGCCATAGGGAGTTACCACATCGAAGATCAGGCTGGTATGGGTCCGGTCGCAGGCAATGTGGAAATCATGCATGGTGAGAGCGGGTTCAATTTCTGCAAGAATCCCTTCCACCATTTTTTTCTGCCGTTCCGTCTCTTTATCCCCCACACGGACGGGATCCATATGAATCACCGCCTGGCAGCTTAAGGTGTTGTGCAGTTCGTGCTCAATGTTGTCGATTACCTCATGCAGTTCTATGATACTGCCGTCGGCGGGCACCTCTGCGTGGAGGGAGATAAGCACTCTGCCCGGGCCGTAATTGTGTACAATCAGGTCGTGAATGCCCAGAACCTCTTTGTGGGCGGCAACAATATCCTTTATCTGCTGCACAAATTCCGGATCCGGCGCCTGCCCCAGCAGGGGACTGACAGTGTCCCTGGCGGCGCTGAAGCCTGCATAGCATATGAACAGTCCCACCAGAATGCCGCACCAGCCGTCTGCGTTGAAATCCGTGAAACGGGATACCAGCGTGGAGAGAAAGACTACCGCCGTGGCCAGCATGTCGCTGAGGGAGTCTGTGGCCGTGGCCGCCATGGCGGCGGAATTAAGCTTTTTGCCCAGTCTTTTGTTATAAAGGAACATATAGCCCTTTACCAGAACGGAAACAATCAAAATTCCCAGAATAACAGGGGAAAAGACCGGTTTCTCCGGGCGGATGATTTTTACTATGGAACCCCGCAAAAGCTCAACGCCCATGAGCAGGATGATGACGGATACCAGAAAACCGGAAATGTATTCAAATCTGCCGTGCCCGAAGGGGTGATCCGAATCCGGCTTCTGGCCTGCTATTTTAAAGCCAATCAGGGTGATGACGGAGGAGCCTGCGTCCGACAGGTTGTTGAAGGCGTCGGCCGTAATGGCGATAGAGCCGCTGATAAGGCCGGCGGCAAATTTTCCGCCGAACAGAAGCAGATTCAGGGCGATGCCGACGGCGCCGCACAGAATGCCGTATGCCTGCCGCACTGCCGGATCCTTGACATTCTCCCGGTTTCTGATAAAAAATTTTGACAGTAAGGTAACCATAAATAATTTCCTTCCTCCGCCGGACAGGAATCCCTGTGTCCGGGAGTGCTTCCGGCAGCGGATGTGTTTTGAATCAGTATAGCAGGAGGCGGGGGAAAATGCAAGGATACTGCAAAAATACTCCGGTTGGTATTGCATGGGAAATGCTTTCGGTGTTATAATGTAATAACCGCGGCAGCGTGTGCTTGCGAGCTTTTATGGGGCAGAAGGAAAACGAACGACCAGGCAAATAAATCCGTAATGGAATGAATGAGATAAGGAGATAAGGAAATGAGCAGAAAACCGGTAGTGTTAATGATTCTGGACGGCTACGGCCTCAATGAGAAGGCAGAGGGAAATGCCATAGCCCAGGCAAAGACGCCTGTCATGGACAGGCTGATGAGGGAATATCCCTTCGTGAGAGGAAATGCCAGCGGCATGGCAGTGGGACTGCCCGAAGGACAGATGGGCAATTCCGAGGTGGGACATCTGAACATGGGCGCAGGGCGCATTGTGTACCAGGAGCTTACCAGGATTACCAAGGAAATCCAGGACGGCACCTTTTTTGAAAATCCTGCGCTGCTGAAGGCAGTGGAAAACTGTAAAAAGAAGGGCAGCGCCCTTCATCTGATGGGGCTTTTGTCCGATGGCGGCGTACACAGCCACAATACGCATCTGTACGGCCTGCTGGAGCTGGCGAAGCGGAACGGCCTGGAAAAGGTGTATGTGCATTGCTTCCTGGACGGGCGGGACACGCCTCCTGCAAGCGGCAAGGAGTATGCAGAGGCGCTGACCGCCGAGATGGAGAAAATCGGCGTAGGCAAAATCGCCTCCGTGATGGGACGTTATTATGTAATGGATCGTGATAAAAACTGGGATCGGGTGAAGCTGGCCTATGACGCCATGACTAAGGGCGAGGGCCTGACTGCAAATTGCGGCATCTGTGCGATTCAGCAGTCCTATGACAGGGAGGAGACAGATGAATTTGTGAAGCCCACTCTGGCGTTGGAGAACGGCAGGCCTGTGGCTACGGTGCAGGATGGAGATTCTATCATATTTTTCAACTTCCGTCCCGACAGGGCGCGAGAGATTACCAGAGCCTTCTGCGACGATGATTTCCAGGGCTTTGACAGGGGTGAAAGGAAGGACGTAACCTTTGTGTGCTTTTCCGATTATGACCCTACTATCCCCAACAAGGAAGTGGCCTTTGCAAAGCAGTCGGTGGACAATACTTTCGGCCAGTGGCTGGCGGCAAATAATTTAAAGCAGGCCCGCATTGCGGAAACCGAGAAATACGCTCATGTCACCTTTTTCTTTAACGGCGGCGTGGAGGAGCCCAATCCCGGCGAGGACAGGGTGCTGGTGAATTCCCCCAAGGATGTGGCTACCTATGATTTAAAGCCCCAGATGAGCGCTCCCGAGGTATGTGAAAGGCTTTGCGGTGCAATCCGTTCCGGCAAATATGATGTGATTATCATTAATTTTGCAAATCCTGATATGGTGGGTCACACCGGTGTGCTGGAGGCGGCGGTGAAGGCCATTGAGACAGTGGACGAGTGCGTAGGGAAGGCTGTTGACGCGGTGAAAGAAGTAGACGGGGTTATGTTTATCTGCGCAGACCACGGAAACGCGGAGCAGCTGGTGGATTACGAGACCGGAGAACCCTTCACGGCCCACACTACCAATCAGGTGCCTTTCATCCTGGTAAATTATGATCCGGCTTATGGCTTGCGGGAGAACGGCTGTCTGGCGGATATTGTTCCCACCCTGATTCAGATCATGGGGATGGAGCAGCCTGCGGAGATGACAGGGAAATCGCTGCTGCTCAGGAAGTAGATGCTGCAGAGTCTGCGTCTGCCGGGCAGGCATGACAGGAGGAAGTATGGCGTTTTCATTTAGCGACAGCTTTGACGAGTTGGAAAATACACGCCTGAAGCTTAAAGTGATCGCAAAGGATCCGGGAAACGAAAAGGAGATACCTTTCTATTGGTATGAGATCCTGCGGAAACCGGATATGACGCCCATCGGCAAGGTAAGCATCAGGATCGGCCATAATTACCATTCTTATTATAATGGTAACATCGGCTATGAGATCGACGATGGATTCCGGGGATGTCATTATGCGCGGGAAGCGGCGGAAACGGTTTTGACGGTTGCCGGATATCATGGGATGAAGAAGGTTTATCTCACCTGCGAGGAGGATAATATTGCGTCTTACCGGACCATAGAGAGTCTGGGGGCCAGGCTGGTAGAGACAGCGGTGATTCCTGAGGATTATTTTGGATGGTATGACGGGATTCCAAGATACAGGATCTATGAAATGGAGATAGGAACCGGCAGCACGCCTGATTTTTGACTTTGTGCCAATGCCTGCATCGGGGTTGTTGATTTGGAGGTACAAAATGTTTGAGATGATACGGACAACGCTTCACAGGGACGACGATAGGAAGCGCTTGTAGCGGTGGAAACCACGGCTGCAGGCGCTGCTTGTGATGCCGTGGTTCCAAAGATATTTTCAAAGGCTGCTCCTGCTGTGCGGAAATGGGACCATGGACTGTAGAGATACGGTTTATGGTCTTTTTTGCAGTCAATACCCCGCTGCAAAGCAAAATGTGCTCTTTGAGCCCCATGTGCTCAAGAAGCACATGGGTATTGACCCTCGCGGCATTCGCCAACTATCCATGCAAGCATGGCTGTTTGGCTCATTGATCGCGGGAATAACCCCGATAGGAGATGCATCCTTCGGGAACAGTCCTGACAGCCTTGAGGGAATGCGGGAAGCGTCCGTTGGCGGCAGTTTGCTAATAAGGCTTGCATAAGGCGGACAGACGGGAAAGAAGGTGATAGGATGTGGCATAAAGACGATGCCGGGATGGATGGCAGGAGATGGCGGGACTGAAAAGAGAACAGTCGAAAACAAATGAAAAAGGATAGTTACTGTCAGATATGAAAATAGAGAGAAAATGGAGAAATAAAAAAACGGAAAGGAAGGATAGTTATGGAAATAGAAGTGACACTGTTGTCAGAACACATCGGAGAGCTTATAACACTGCATGGAAGCATCTACAAAATCCGCAAGATGAGCGGATTCAGCTTTATAATCCTGCGGACTGCCAGATATACGGTACAGTGTGTCTGCGACAGGCAGGAGATATTATGCGGACTGCAGGAGGAAGCCTGCGTGGAACTGACTGCAAAGGTGGTGAAGGAGGAGCGGGCGAAGACAGGAGTCGAACTGCATATCACGGCGGCAACGATCCTTTCAAGACCGACTGCACAAATGCCCATTGTGATGAATCAGAAGCGGATTGAAGCATCTTTGGAGAATAAGCTGGATTATCGGCCTCTGACTCTCCGCAATGAGAAGGAGCGGGCGGTATTTAAGCTTCAGGAGGGACTGCTGCGGGGCTTTCGCCGTTTCTTTCAGGCAGAAGGCTTCACGGAAATCCATTCGCCTAAAATTGTCTATGCCGGAGCGGAAGGAGGGGCAAATATTTTCAAACTGGACTACTTTGGCAGGGAGGCGTATCTGGCCCAGAGCCCGCAGTTTTACAAGCAGATGATGGTGGGAGTGTTTGAGCGGGTCTATGAGGCAGGGCCTGTGTTCCGGGCGGAGAAGCATGATACGGCGCGGCATCTGAATGAGTATACCGGAGTGGATTTTGAGATGGGTTACATTCACAGCTTCCGGGAATTGATGGAGGCGGAGGTACGGATGCTGCGGACGGCCTTTGAACTGCTGCAGGAGGAGTATGCTTATGAACTGGAGCTGCTGCAGGTTAAGCTGCCGACGGGCATGACGAAAGAAATGGACAAAGATATGGTGGAGGGGCTGCATGGTGCTGGAGTGGCAGGGGAATCACAGCCGGGAGCGGCAGGAGAATCGTATTCGGGAGAGACAGGGGAATTGCAGCCGGGAGCAGTAGCGGAATTGCATCCGGGAGCGGCTGGGGCCGGGAATTTTGCGATTCCCGCGCTGAAATTTTCAGAGGCAAAAGCGCTGCTTAAAGAGTATGGCAGGGAGGCAGAACAGACGGAAGAGGCCGAGGGTGGAACGGACGTAACATGTGGACGGCAGGCGGCGCAGACGGGCAGGGAAAAGGAGAGCCACGATTTTGACCCGGAGGAGGAAAAAGCACTGTCGGAAATTATTTTCAGGGAGACAGGCAGCGAGTTTGTCTTTGTTACCCATTACCCCTCCGACAAGCGTCCTTTTTATGCCATGGATGACCCTGAAAATCCGGAAGAGACCCTGAGCTTTGACCTGCTGTTCCGGGGGTTGGAAATCACCACGGGCGGGCAGCGGATTCATGACTATGAGATGCAGGTGGAGAAAATGCGAAGCCGGGGTATGAACCCGGAGGCCTTTGCGAGTTACCTGATGATGCATAAACACGGTATGCCGCCCCACGGCGGCTTAGGGATCGGACTGGAGCGTCTGACGGCGCGGCTGCTGGGCTTCGACAATGTGCGCCAGGCAAGCCTGTTCCCCAGGGATATTCACAGGCTGGAGCCGTAATCCGTAATCCTGCTGAATTTGTAATCCGGCTGGAATCGTAATCCGATCGGAGCGGTCATTGAGCTGCTATTTACATTCGGAACGGTGAATGACGAAAGGCTGCTCATCCATATCGTGTCTGTTGGTGCCGGATGATGTGTAAGCACGGTATAATTACCTCCCTGTGCGGGTATACTCTGCCAAAAGTATATTTGCACAAGGAGGAGTTTTATGTCCGCATATTTTGAGATTACAAAGGTTCACGGAAGAGAAATACTGGACTCCCGGGGCAATCCGACTGTGGAGGCGGCAGTTACGGTGCGCAACCCCATTGATAACCGTCTCTATACAGGATTGGCAGCGGTTCCCTCCGGCGCCAGCACGGGGCGTTTTGAGGCGGTGGAGCTGCGGGACGGGGAGACCCGCTATTTTGGTCTGGGTGTACAACACGCCGTAAAGAACGTCAATGAAAAAATCGGGTCGGCGCTGGTTGGAAAAAATGTATTAAATCAGACTGCCATTGACAGGCTGATGGTGGAACTGGACGGTACGGAAAGCAAGGAGAATCTGGGAGCCAATGCCACGCTTTCCGTGTCTCTGGCCTGTGCCAGGGCGGCAGCCAACGCATTGCAGCTTCCGCTGTACCGTTATCTGGGAGGCATCTGCACAAAATTGCTTCCCATGCCCATGATGAATATTTTAAACGGCGGCAAACACGCAGCCAACACAGTGGATTTTCAGGAGTTTATGATTATGCCGGTTCGGGCAAAAAATTTTGCCGAAGCGCTGCGTATCTGCGCGGAAATATACCATAATCTGAAAAAGCTGTTAAATGAGAAGGGACTGTCTACGGGAGTAGGAGATGAGGGCGGGTTTGCGCCTGACCTGTCGGATGCGGAGAGTGTGCTGCAGTTTTTGGTGGATGCCATAGAGGCGTCCGGATATATTCCCGGAGAGGACGTGCGCATTGCCATAGATGCGGCCAGCAGTGAGCTTTATAATGAAAAGACGGAAATGTATCATTTTCCGGGAGAAAGCAGACTGAAAGGCAGGGAGATCATCCGCAGTACAGAGGACATGATTTCTTATTATGAACAGCTGACAGAGCAGTTTCCCATTGTCTCCATTGAGGACGGGCTGGCGGAGGATGACTGGGACGGCTGGCAGGAGCTGACTGCCAGGCTGGGGGACAGGGTGCAGCTGGTGGGAGACGATTTGTTTGTCACCAATACCAAACGTCTGGATGCTGGTATCAAGCTGGGCTGTGCCAATGCCATTCTGGTTAAGGTGAATCAGATTGGCACACTGACGGAAGCCTTTGAGGCAGTGGATGCGGCCCACAAGGCAGGTTACCGGGCCGTGATTTCCCATCGTTCCGGGGAGACGGAGGACTCCACCATAGCGGATATTGCCGTGGCATGGAACGCAGGCCAGATCAAGACCGGAGCGCCCTGCAGAAGCGACCGGGTGGCGAAGTATAATCGGCTGCTGCGCATTGAAGAGGAACTGGAAAACGTGGCAGATTACCCAGGAATGTGGCTGTTTCGGAGGAATGAGTAGAAGCTTTCGGACAGATAATCGTCCCTGAACGGAGCGGTTATCTGTCCGAATTATTTTGCTTGCTTTTTTCTGTCGGATGTGTTAGTCTGAATACACGGATGAATCTTAGACGAAACAACTCCCGTTGTTTCAGCGTCATACATTATCTGGCATGATGTCTCGGCTTTTCGCCATCGATTCATGAAATGAAGCAATTAACAATTAATTCAGGATAGGCGGAAAGGCGGAAAGGCAGCTTTCTCCTATCAAAGCACAAAGGAGGATTCAATATGGTAGACAAAGAAATGCTCGCGGCAATTTCAGATTTGCTGGAGAAAAAATTGGATGAGAAACTGGATGAGAAACTGGATGAAAAACTGGATGAAAAACTGCAGCCGATATATGAGCGGTTGGATAAGCTGGATGCGCGAGTAGACGGCCTGGAGAAAAAGTTTGATGAGCTGGATGTGAAGTTGGATAAGCTGGATGCGCGAGTAGACGGCCTGGAGAAAAAGTTTGAGGAGCTGGATGTGAAGTTTGATAAGCTGGATGCGCGTGTAGGCGGCCTGGAGAAAAAGTTTGAGGAGCTGGATGTGAAGTTTGATAAGCTGGATGCGCGCGTAGACGGCCTGGAGAAAAAGTTTGATGAGTTGGATGTGAAGTTTGATAAGCTGGATGCGCGAGTAGGCAGTCTGGAGAAGAAGTTTGATAAGCTGGATGCGAAGTTTGATAAGCTGGATGCAAAGGTAGACAGGTTGGATGTAAAGACTGACAGGCTGGAGGAAAAGACCGATAGACTTGCAGTAAGATTTGACCTTCTGGAGGCAACCGTTGCCGGGCATAGTCAGCAGTTGACCGATTTAAGGCAGACCGTGGATGAACATGCGGAAGTTCAGAGAGAAATGAGTCAGCAGTTGACCGATTTAAGGCGGACGGTGGACGATCATACGGAAATCCTGGGGGAAATGAGCAAGGATATAACGGAGATTAAGACGACACTGGAAAAAACGTTATCCCGCCTGGACACAATAGAAAAATGCTATGTGGAGACTTCACGGCGGTACTTGGAGAGCTTGGAATTGACGGCGGAGATGAAGCAGGACGTTTCCAACCTGAAAATTACAGTGGAAAGGCACAGTGAACTTTTTAAGAAGATTTCTTAAAGGCATACGGAAGCTATGCGCTCATAAAACAATCCACAAAAGAAGACAGAGGGCGCTGGCGGCGAAACAGAACAGGCCGATTATCAGCCAGTGCTTCAGCCATGCGCCCTGCTCTTTTCCCTTGCGCATTTTGTAGTCATAAAAGCTTTCATGGGCGGTCAGCGGATGAAACAGCCTGTGGAATGTAAAATAGAAGCCATAGCTCAGCATATCAAAATTGCCCATTTCCGCAATCCAGGTCAGTGCGCCGATTCCGCCCAGAAAGACGGCGGGAAACAGGAAACAGTCGGAGAGTGTCCCCAGGAATTCAGCAGTATCTGTCTGCTGCAGCAACCCCTGAGAAAACACTCCCGCCAGAAACAGTATGATTGCCAGCGCACCGCCGACCGCATATTGCCGGATGACATTTTTTTTATCCATCATGCACCTTGTCTATTCATTACTTCAGCATACTCAGATATTTTTCAAATTCGGCGTTATTGCACTGCACGAAATGGCCCGGTTTGATTTCCCGGAAGGAAGGCTTATCCGTGGAATAGTCATGCTCCGCCAGGGGATTGTAGGTAATCCGCTGACGCTTTTTCTCATAGACCGGATCCGGCAGAGGTATTGCGGAAAGCAGCGATCGGGTGTAAGGGTGCAGGGGATTCTTAAACAACTCCTCTGAGGAGGCCAGCTCCACCATCTTACCGAAATACATGACGCCGATTCTGTCCGAAAAATACTTAACCACGGACAGATCATGAGCTATAAAAAGGATGGTCAGTCCCAGCCTTTCACGCAGATCATTCAACAGATTGATTACCTGTGCCTGAATGGACACGTCCAGTGCGGATACAGGCTCGTCGGCAATGATAAGCTCGGGATTCATGATGACGGAGCGCGCCACGCCGATACGCTGACGCTGGCCGCCGGAAAATTCATGGGGATACCTGCCTGCATGCTCCCGCACCAGTCCCACCAGCTCCAGCATCTCATAGACTTTTCGGTCTATGACTGCCTTGTCCTTTTCCCCCTGAATCACCAGACCCTCCGCGATGATATCCCGAATGGTCATTCTGGGGTCAAGAGATGCGATGGGATCCTGGAAAATCATCTGAATCTGCGTCACCAGCCTGGTATGCTTCGCTTTATGCAGTTCCCTTCGATATTCTGTGTTCAGCCGGTTCTTTTCGTCTCCTTGGGCTGTCTCAATCAGAGGAAGATATTTCTTTTTCAGTTCCTCCACCAGCTTGTCGGAATATTCCTTATCGCAGTTTTTCTGGTCATATCCGGCCTTCCGGATCTGTTCCCGGTTCTCCGCGATAACAGCATCCAGTTCCTTTTTCAGCTGCTGCTTTTTCTCACTGCTTTCTGCCGCCGCGATCTTTTCCTTATAAATCCTCCGCGCCTCGGAAATGGCGTTTAAATAAGAGCGTTTTCCCGCGGCAATGCGGACTCCCTTGAAGTACACGTTGCCGGAGGTGATGTCGTAAAGCTTTATAATGGAACGGCCGGTGGTGGTTTTGCCGCAGCCGGATTCGCCTACCAGTCCGAACACTTCGCCTTTTTGAATTTCAAAGCTGACGTCGTCTACCGCCTTCAGTTCCGAACCGCCCATGGGGAAATACTGGCAGAGATGTTCCACCTTAAGCAGCGGTTCCGACAGCGTGTTCCGGCCATCCAATGCTTTTTCCTTATTCTCCATCTTCGTACTCCCTTCTGGCTTTCATTCTGGCAATTCTGTCCGTGACAATCTTAGGCGGGTCTACCTTCGGAGCGTCCGGATGAAGCAGCCATGTGGCGGCATAATGTGTATCGGAAATCCGGAACATGGGCGGCTGCTGTTCAAAATCAATTTTCAGCGCATATTTGTTTCGCGCTGCAAAGGCGTCGCCCGCAGGAGGGTAAATCATATTGGGAGGGGTGCCGGGAATGGCTTCCAGCTTCTCGTTGGTATCCAGATCCGGCATGGAGGAGAGCAGTGCCCAGGTATAAGGATGGGCGGCACGGTAAAACACATCCTCTGCAGTGCCGTACTCTACGATTTTCCCGGCGTACATCACCGCAATGCGGTCAGCCATGTTTGCCACCACGCCCAGGTCATGGGTGATGAAAATAATGGAAAGATGCCGCTCAGCCTTCAGTTTGTTTATCAGCTCCAGAATCTGCGCCTGGATAGTCACGTCCAGAGCAGTGGTGGGTTCGTCGCAAATCAGGATATCCGGGTCTGCTGCCAGGGCGATGGCAATTACAATACGCTGGCGCATTCCGCCGGAAAACTCGAAGGGATACTGCCGATAGCGTTTCCTGGGCTCCGCAATGCCCACCTCCTCCATCAGCTTAATGGCCTTTGCCTTTGCAATCCGCTTTGTCACCTTGTTGACTACGCCGGAGGCGTTTGCCTTCAGATAGTCGATGCCGGCCACGGTTTCAGCGTCATAGTCCCGATTTTTCTCGGAAGCCAGGGCAGCTTCAAAATGTTCAATCTGACGTGTAAGCTGGCGGCAGATATCCGCTCTGACCTGGTCGAGATCCGTGATTTTCGCCTCCACTACCTTCCATTCGGGTGTTTTACCCCGGGCTGCCAGTCTGTCATACTTTGCCTTCGCCTTTGCATAGCGTTTTTCTTCCTCCCGGTTTTTGGTAATAGAAGAGAAGTAGCGGCTGATTTCGCTCTCCAGACGGGTGGGAAAAGTGTAGGAGAGATTGTCCTTCACAACCTCCAGTCTGTCGATGGTGGACAGCACCTTTTCGGACAGTTCCTTCTGCACCCTGCGGCATTCGGAGGCGTCCAGTTCCTTCTTTTCAAATACAGGCAGAGCCTCCTTCAATGCCTGAACGGCAGCCTCCTTATTGCGGCAGGAATGCTCCGCCGCATACATCATTCCCTTTTTGGCCTCTGCGATAAAATCCAGCATAAAATTGTCGTCCAGATATTTGCGCAGGAATCGGTTCAACTCCCCGATACTGTCCATGGCAGGAAGCTCTTTGCCGCTGAAGGTCAGGTAATAGCCCATGCAGAAGAAGTTAGGCTCCTCAAGGGAAAGGGCCTTCTGCAGAATCTCATTTACCCGGTTCAGCCTGCCGATAACGGCGTCGTACTTACAGTCCGCCTTCTTTACAGCGCCTGCGTCCCTTTTTAAGTCGGTAATCAGAGTCTGCAGCTTTTCGGCGTCCTCTTTGACTACATATTCCTGTATGGAAGCCTTCGCCAGCTTTACAATCTCTTTGATGCGGTAAGGAGCATCCTTGGCCGCGTTTTTATCCATCTCAAATACCAGATCGGCAATATCGTCTGCTGCCTCCTGCGCCGCCTCATGGGCAATACTGTAAGCCTTTTCCAGATCCAGATGCCTGTATTCAAACTTATCGAAATCCGCGCATTTCTTTGCAAGCCGGGCCGCTTTTTCCTTATCGTCTCCGGCAATGGCAGCGGTCATATTAAGCTTCAAATCCTTCAGATACCCGTTGAAACAGGCGCGGCTTTCCCTCTGGCGGGCCTTCCCCTTGAGAATCATAGCCTCCGTCAGCTGACGGCCGATTCTCACTATGGGGTTTAAGCTGGACATGGGATCCTGGAAAATCATGGCAATCTTGTCGCCGCGGATTTTGTGAAAGTCCTGCTCGGACATTTTCAGCAGATCCCTGCCGTCATAAATGATTTCTCCGCCCTCCACGATGGCGTTTCCCGCAAGAATCCCCAGAATGGCCTTGCTGGTTACGGACTTGCCGGATCCGGATTCCCCCACTATGGAGAGAGTTTCTCCCTTTGCAAGGTCAAAGTCAATGCCGCGGACAGCCTGTACACGGCCGTTGGCAGTCCGGAAGGATATGGTAAGATTTCTGACTGATAATTTGTTCTCCATACTTAGTCCTCCGTTCCTCTGGTGGTAGGGTTAAATGCATCCCGCAGGCCGTTGCCGAACAGATTGAAGCATATCAGCAGCAGTGCAAAATAAATGGACGGATACAGCATGGCGTGAGGCGACGTAGTCATGGAGGTCTGCGCCTTGGACAGCAGAGTACCGATACTGCTTCCCGCAAAATCGCTGATATTGACAATTCCGAGATAGGTCATTGTAGTCTCGGAAAGGATGACGCTGGGAATGACCAGGGCGCAGCTGGTGATAATCGTTCCTATGGCATTGGGGAAAATATGCTTGAACATCAGCCGCTTGTCAGACGCCCCCAGAGTTCTTGCCGCATAGACAAACTCCTGACTCTTGAACCGGTAAAACTGCTTTCTTGTCAGAGCGCTCATGCCTATCCAGCCCGTCATCACAAAGGCAAACAGGAAAGCGCCGATGGTGCCCACTTTGGCTGCCAGATGCAGCTGGAACAGCACCGTCACCACAATCATGGGGACGCCGGAACACAGGTCGGCAAATCTGTCCAGCACCATATCTACGGCGCCGCCGTAATATCCCTGGATCGCGCCGTAGATCGCACCGATGGTCAGGTTGATCGCAGATACCAGAATGGCAAAGATAAGGGAAAACCTTGCGCCCACACCAATGGCGCAGAACAAATCCTCGCCCATGGAATTGGTTCCGAAAATATACAGGGGTTCGTATCCGTTTATGTAAATATAATAGTTGTAGTAGCAGACTCTGGCCTGTACGGAACCGGACTTGCGCACGCTGTAAATATAGCTTCCGTCGTCTCCGGCTATTCGAAGGCTGTTGTAGGGAGCGCCTTCTATGGCGGAGTTGGTGGAGTACACCGGCACGAAATTACCGTCTTTATCCAGCACCGCCGCCCCCTTGGAGTCCACCTCATACCAGAGATTGGGATTGTCATTGATGCCTCCGATAGATTCCGGCTCCACATAAGGGTATATCACCTGGATACCCGTCTCGTCCTGCCAGTCCTGGATCTTCTGGAATTCCTCATAGGAAAACACTCTGTATACCACGCCGGTATCATAGTAGCGATTGGTGGACATTTTGTAATAATAGGAAACCTTGTCCTTGCCCCTGTACCTGGAAACTGTCTCGGAAGTCCCCAGGATCTCCACAATAGGATCCAGACCGGTTTCCACGCCGATGCCTTTCCAGAAGTTCATCTGGGCCTCATTCTGGCTTTCATGTACCACAGCCCCGTCAAAAATCCCCCAGCCCTTTTCGGCAATAGCCCTGATAAAAGGCGGCGTATTCACAAACACTTTATCCTTATTGTCCATTTTAATGGGAGCAATGATGGGTACAATAATAGCGTACAACACCAGCAGGGCAATGATATAGGCCGCTATTACGGAGGACTGATTTTTACGGAAGCGGATCATGGCGTCCGCAAAAAAGCCTCTGGTCTTGGTATCAAATTTCTTGTCGTGGATGGTTTCATCCAACTGTGCAAATTCAAACATCTCTTTCGGAATTTTAACCGATTCCGTTTTTTTGTTTTCCATAATCTGTCCCTCTTATTTCTTTGAGCCCATTCTGATACGGGGGTCAATGAATCCGTAGCTGATATCTACTACAATGCTGGCGGCAAGTCCGATGGTCGTATAGAAGACCACCAGCATGGTAAACATGGGATAATCTCTTCCGTTGATGGAATTCAGATATAACTGACCCACACCCGGAATGGAAAATATTTTTTCTATAATCAGAGATCCGGACATAATGCCGATAAACTCGCCGAAAATAGAGGGCAGAACCACTACCATACAGTTTTTCATGGCATGGCGCACAGTGGCCTGGGTCTTTGTCAGTCCCTTTGTCCTGGCTAACAGCATAAACTCACTGGTCAGCACCTCCGTCAGCTCCGCGCGGGTAGTCCGTGTGAAGCCTGCAATCACGCCCATGGACAGGGAAAGCACGGCCGGAAGCATACTGACAAACATACTCCAGGAAAAATAATCTGTCCCGGCCTTCATCAGGAAAGGAAACAGGCTCATTTTATAGGACAGGAAATACTGTATTATAAATGCATACACGAAGGAAGGTACGGATATGCACACCATAGTCAGCGTTGAAATCGTGTGGTCTATCCAGCTGTTTTTCTTGATTGCAGCAAAAATACCAAGTATGATCCCGATAGGGATGCTGAACAGAATAGAGTAGAGGTTGACAATCACTGTGGCAGGAAGCTTCGACAGAAAGACCGTGGACACCTCCTGGCCGAAATAAAGCACGTCGCTTACCCCCCAGTCTCCTTTGGTAAAAATATTTTTCAGGAAAATACCAAACTGCACCAGATAGGGTTTATTGTATCCGGCAGCCTCCCGGCGGGCCTCAATGACTGCAGAATGAGGATCTCCTATGGGCAGATTTGCCAGGGGCAGCATTCTGATTAATACAAAACACATAAGTGTGATGATAAACAAAGTCATCAGCATCATTAAAATTCTCTTTACCGCATATTTTCCCATATATGTAACCCTTCTAAGTATTCCTATTTTACAAACAGGCACTCGGGGGACAAAGCCCCCGAAATGCCTATTTATGAAAACATGATTTGCTCATTTTAACGGCAGCGTCCGTTAATACTTCAATTCGCCGCCCTGCTCTGCAACATATGCAGCCCATTCGCTTTCGTTGTAGTTATACTTCATGTAAGCGATGCCGCCGCGGCCCATAATGGGGCTGTAGTCATCCACTACATAGAATACCTGCTGTGACAGCAGAGCCATGCTTGCATCCTCCAGCATGGGAATGTAGTCGTAGGTCTGAAGGATCTGGCCCTCCAGCGCCGCCAGAATAGTCAGTCTGGTATCTACATCCGCGTCCGCCTCACCGAAGTTATAGTTCGTGTCGCCTATGGTGACGGTAGTGCCCAGAAGCGCTTCCGCCCACTGTCTCAGATTCATGGTAATGGACTCGCCGTTCAATTCCAGCGTAAGATCGACCTTGCTTGCATCAAACCACTGGTAGTCATACTGCTGATCCGTGCCGTTGGTGTACAGCCTGATAATACTGAAGGGATTCATCAGCGATCCCTGCCAGCCTGCCAGAACGGTGTCAGCCAGACCGGCCTTCAGCTTCTTATCCCAGTCGTTTCCGTAGTTCGCGGACATTGTAAACTGAATCTTGCCCTCAAAAGGTGTGCCGGTGGTTACCTCCGCCATCTTCTCGTTCAGATAATTGATGGTCTTTGTCATAAAGTCATTGGGATCCTCACCCATAGCATATTCAATGCTGATGGACTGGTCACAGATGCCGTCGCCGTCCGTGTCGGTGATAAAGCCCTGTTCGAGAGCTTCGTTAAACGCCTGGGTATACAGCTCCTTGGCAGCCACAGGGTCATACCCCGTGATGGAGGCAACCGCCTCGTCCAGGCTGCTGTAATCCGCCACATTCACAGAGTAGAAATCACAAAGCACCTGCTTTGCCTGCTCCGTATCCCGATATTTTGCACCGGTCTCGGGATCATATACATAAGCGCTGCCGATCAGGCCGTAACCGCCCTTTCTGGCAGGAGAGATGGTGCCTGCAAACAGTTCCTTGTCGTAGGTTACCGCAACAGCCCTGCGGAAGGAGGGCAGCGTCAGGGTCTCCAGATCGTTCTTGGTCTTGTCAAAGCCGTCGCTGGCCTCACGCTCCCTGATGGCGCTCAGGTAACCGTTAAAAATAAAGAAGAAGGTTGTGGTTCTGGGGGTTGCATAGGCATACTCGCTGTTTCTGTAAGTATCGAAATCCTCTGCCTGCAGACCGTAGCCCATAAGCTCGCCCTTCAGGAACATCAGCTTGGAGGTAGAGGTCTCGGATACCACCTGGCAGTCGATCTCATCGGTCATGTACATATCATAGGTCTCGCCGTCGGTGGGATCTACATAGGTATGCTGTCCGTCAGAGTAGCCTACCCAGTTCTCATTCCTTACAAAATGCATTGCCTTATCCGCCTGGAACTCGGTCATCTTATAAGGGCCGTAGCTGCATGTGGTATCAACGCTGGTGCAGTAGGAAGAGGTGAATGCATCCCCGTCAAAGCGCTTGCAGCTCTCATAAATATCCTCCTTTACCAGCCAGGTAGGACCGGCCAGGTTGTAGTACAGATTAAAGCCGCTTAAGGATGTGGCAAGTACCAGTGTAATCTGATAATCTCCGGATTTGTACATGCCCACGGTGGAATCATAATCACACTCAGGGAAGGGAACCGAATATACCAGATAGTTTACAGCCTCCGCCTCGGTTTCACCCCAGTCCGCCACAGCGGTAATCACGCCTACGATCAGGGCAAGGGATTCCTCGTTCAACTGCACATGGCCCTCAGCGTCAGCCATTCCCTGCAGAGTGTTGAAATCCTCAACGCCGAAATATGCGTCGCCATAAGCGTTCACATAATCTGTCAGCGTGTTGCCGCCCAGCCATGCCAGCGCGTCACTTAAGGCCACATAAGCAGCGCTGCCGTCGGGCAGGGTATAGAAGCCGTCATCCCCCAATACAAGCTCATCCATGGACGCCACCGCCTCCACTGCCTCATAAAAGGCATCCCTGCCGCCGTAGGCATATTCCTTTGCACCTGCAATGATGAAGTCGCCGTCATAGACATCCGTAGCCCGGTAGTTCTTCTGCTTGGGATCCAACAGCTCTTTCATGGAATACACATAGCTGTCGGCATTGATAGGGGTTCCGTCCTCCCATACCGCATTGGGATTTAAGTCAATGGTGTAGGCAAAGCCTGAGGTGGCGGATTCCGGAATATTGAATTCGGGATGCTCCGCCTTTACCTGCTCGGTCACGTCCACAGGATCCGACGCCGCCATAAGAGGTATGAACTTGTATCCGGTAAAGGGATCCATTCCTTCCACCTCATGAAGCTCGTCGTTGTAAACCGCTTCATAGAATCCGCAGGCAATAAAATCCTGCGGATAACCGTCATCTGCGGTCCGATAGCTGTGATGGTTCCAGTTGGAAGCCAGCAGGCTCACAGCATCCTTGTATATATATCTGGTGTCCTCTGCTGTGCCGCCGCCTGTCTGGGCGTCGGAAGCCGGAGTGCTTTCCGGCTCTGTACTGCCGGTGTTTCCGGCACTGTCGCCGCTTCCGGAAGCATCTCCGGAGTCGCCCCCGCATGCAGCCATGGACATAGTCATAGCAGCTGCCGTCATGAGGGCTAAAAATTTCTTTCCTTTCATAATTCTCCTCCTTTTGATTTGCTTTACACTTTGACGCTTTATTGCTTTAAACTTCCAAGTATAACAAAAAAGGGTTGAACTTCCTTCACTCCCTTGTGAATACCTGTATACAAT
>JAMPFR010000005.1 GCA_023664365.1 Acetatifactor muris
ATATGAGGCATCCGGAGCAGGCCATAACAGAATTTTCCTTTCAAGGCTGTTTCGGATCTGCCGGGGTGGAAAAAATCTTTTTCTTCTGGTATACTTAAAAGGCGTGTCTGACAGGCATATCTGCGTAGACCCAAAGCCTGCTCTCCCGCAAAATTTGTTCCGCCCCAAAGCCTGTTGCAGTCAAAGTATATAATAATACACCATAAACATTTTTGAGAAGAAAGGACATTTCCCACATGAACATTAAAATGAATCTCCAGGGCATATGGCAGTTCCGCCTGGACAGGGAAAAGCAGGGACTTAACGCCCATTATGAAACCCTTGATTTTGACGATACCATACTCCTGCCCACCACTGTTTCAGAGGCCGGAAAGGGAACGCCTCACCGCAGGACAGATACCGGCCATCTTACCGACCCTTACGAAATGGAAGGGTACAGCTGGTATCGGAAAACTCTCTCCCTGCCTCTGAAGGATACTCTTCAGCTTGCCGGAAAGCATTTCGAGCTTACGCTGGAACGCACCCGCCTTTCCCATGTCTGGGTGGACGGAGTGTACGCAGGCAGCTTTGACAGCTTTGTGGCAAAGCACCGCTATGACCTGACCGGTCTGATAAAGACCCTGAACCCGTCCATTACCATCATGGTGTCCAACACTGACTACAAAGTGCCCGGAGGGCATCTGACCTCCCCTGACACCCAGACCAACTGGAACGGCATTCTGGGGGAGATTGCCCTGACTGTCCGGGAGGATATCCGTCTGGGCGCCGTAGAGGCCGGGTGCCGTTATGAGGAAAACGGCATCCTTCTGAAAATCCCGGTACAGTATGACGGCCTGCTCCCCTGCCCCGCCGGGATTCAGGTACAGCCCGTTCTCTGCCGCCTGAAGGATGTATATGCGGAACCGGACAAGATTATCCCTGAGAGCGGAAATTATGAGGATTTTGTGGAATGGACGCCCCTTCCCCGCGAAAAGGCGTCTCTTGCCGGAACGCTTCAGCCGGGTGAAAATCATTTTGAACTCTTTCTGGATCTTTCCGACGAGCCAAGACTCTGGGATGAGGAGGCGCCGTATGTTTACCGTCTGCACCTGTCCTGCAAAGCCTGCGGGGACACCGGGAAGCTGTCTTCGGAAGCCTCCCTGCCCTCTGCGTCCGCTGATATGACTTCCGTCTGGTGCGGCCTGCGTTCTTTCACTGCGGACAGGACTCATTTTTACATGAACGGCAGAAAAACCTTCCTGCGGGGCAGGCAGGACGGAATGATTTTCCCTAAGACCGGCTATGCCCCTATGGACGTGGCGGGCTGGCTTCATGTCATGAAGATTGCCAGAGATTACGGAATCAACCACTACCGTTTTCACACCTGCTGTCCTCCGGAAGCTGCTTTTATCGCTGCGGATCTTCTGGGCATCTACATGCAGCCGGAGATTCCCTTCTGGGGCACCTTCAACGGCCCTGATGACGAAGGTTATAACAAAGAGGCCCAGGATTTTCTGGAGGCGGAGGGCTTCCGAATGCTGGAAGCCTTCAGTAACCACCCCTCCTACTGCATGATGTCCATGGGTAACGAGCTCTGGGGAAATGCTTCCGCCCTCAATGATCTTCTGGCAAAATACAAGGCATTTCGTCCGGACATACTTTTCACCCAGGGTTCCAACAATTTCTTCTGGACGCCTAATATCCAGCCCCATGATGATTTCTTTTCCGGGGTGCGCTTTACCGTCGACAGGCAGATACGGGGTTCCTACGCCATGTGCGACAAGCCTCTTGGACATGTCCAGACTGCGGTTCCCGGTACTCGCTTTAATTATGACCGGGCCATCCGGCCCTCCTACATGGCAGAGCACTCCTGCCAGGCGAACCCTTCCTGCACGGCAGATCCTTCCTGCCAGGCAAGTTCCACTTGCCTTGGGTTCCCTTCTGAAGAATTTCAGGAGCCCGCAGATGCCTCCGCCGAAACTGCAGCCTCAAATAAAAAGACCGTGGATATTCAATACGGTACGGGCGTCAAAAAAGTCAGCCTTTCGGAGGTTTGTTCCGAGTTGATACCGGAGGTACCTGTTATCTCCCATGAAATCGGGCAATATGAAATGTATCCCGACTTCCGGGAAATTGAGACGTATACCGGCGTCCTGAAGGCCCGCAATCTGGAAGAATTCAGGCGACGCCTGGCGGAAAAGGGAATGCTTGACCTTGCGGACGATTTTTTCCGCAGCTCCGGCGCTCTGGCAGTGGCCTGCTATAAAGATGAACTGGAAACCGCCCTGCGTTCTTCTCAACTGGCAGGCTTTCAGCTGCTTGATATTCAGGACTTTACGGGCCAGGGAACCGCCCTGATAGGGATTCTTAACGCCTTTATGGAAAACAAAGGACTGATAACAGCGGCAGAATGGCGCAGATTCTGCTCTGACGCCGTACTTCAGGCAGAATTTGACAGCTATGTCGTTATTTCCGATAGACCCTTTGAATTTGCTGTTTCTCTGAGTTATTTCAAGAAAATGCCTTTGCCGAATGACAAGCTTGTCTGTTGCCTGAAAGACAGTGATGGAAATGTCATATCCTGCGTCAGTACACCGGTGACAGCATTGACTGGTGTTTTTACCTTAGGCGAATTTTCCATACGTCTGCCAAAGGCGGACAAACCCGCCTCCCTGACCCTGTCGGTAGAACTGGAAAACCTTGGCGTCAGCAACAGCTATCAACTGTGGATGTATGACAATACGTCCGCAGGCTCAAAGAACGCAGACCCGGAAGCTCTTCCGGACAAAATGCTGCGGGCTTTTCCTTCGGTTCCGGCTGTCTCGGATTTCCCCATTGCACAGCGTCTTGCCCAACTGCCTGTACTGGCAGAAAAGTTCAACGCCTGCCTGCTTTTTCTCTCCGACGCCGAAAACCGGGCATCCATAGAGGGAACCTACTGTACGGACTTCTGGTGCTACTCCATGTTCCGCAACATTTCCCTAAGCGCAAATAAGGAAACGCCGGTGGGAACCCTGGGCCTTCTCATCAGAAAGGAGCACGAAGCCCTCTCCGGCTTCCCCTGCGAAGCCTATACAACGCCACAGTGGCATTCCATTATAAATGCCTCCCGCTCCACGATTCTGGACGGTACAGAGCTTGTTCCCATTGTACAGACCATTGACAACTTCTCCCGAAACCATCGCCTGGGCATGATTTATGAACTCTACCTGCAGGATCTGGATTTGGGACTGTTGGTCTGCACCGGGGATTTGCCCCGGCTGATACAGGAAGGATATCCCGAAGCCGAGGCGCTTTGCGAAAGCTTAGTGTCTTACCTTCCGAAGCTGGCGGAAAAACGCCGAAATCCCAATGCCGTTTACGCCATGACCGGCGAAGAGTTTCGTCAACTGCTGTCCCGGCAGGACAGCGGGCCGGAGTATGACTTATGATCATCGATTTGTTTCCGGGAATGAAACGCCTCAATAATGGTACTTTTTTCGTTTTGGTGTCTTCCCCTCAAAGTTGGATACAAACAGACCATCCGCAAATATTGCTGTTCTGCTGGGTTTCCAATGTCAGCAGTCCGTCCTTGATGGCGTGAACGGTACCCGGATCAATCATTACCAGTACAACGCCATACTTTCTTTCGCCATAAGATCATCCAACGCATATTTTTCCTTTACCTTTCTCACGGTCGTCTCGAAGGACGCTCCTAATTCACGGCATGTGGAAATCAACGCTCTCAGACCTTCCTGACGTTCCTCCTGCTTCCCTTCTCTAAGACCTTCACGCTTCCCTTCTTTGAGGCCTTCCTGCTTCCCGCCGCCCCAGTATTTATCCATCAACTTGCACACAGTCCAGTTTCCCCCTTCCTCTGTTCTCTCCTCATTCATAAGGTGCTCCACCACTGTCCCGTACCGCTCATCTCCTGACAGCGCCTGCATCAGCTCCAGCAATGCTACCGGATGGCTGACCTTCTGTTCCAGCTTATCCGCGTTTTCCTCATCCCTCAGGTATTCCAGAATGATTCGCATATCACTCCGGAACCTGCTTATGACCTCCTTAGACAGACAGCGCATCTCGAACACATGAAGCCTTTCATTGTCTATGTATCTCCACGCCCCGGGATGGATATCCTTCCTTCCGAAAAATTCCCGCATTGAGCGTGGAGCCCGCCACCTTTTCTTTCCCCAGTACAGCACCAACTCCATGACCGGGCAGAGCTCCTTTGCCTGCCTCTCATACTGCCCTCTGTAACAGCCGCCGACATAGCCGCACTTTCTCAGCAGCATCCTGCTGTCCGGCTGCGACTGGTTGGAAAGCAGATACAGAACCTTTGCATTGCCTTCCCCGTCCGTTTCATACCTGCCCAAGTCCTCATACTGGTTCCGCAGCCTGCGCTCCTGATCCCGGTAGTAGGTCTCCGTCCCTGCCTGGCTGAGATACTGCCGTTCTACCACCTGCTCTCCCCCGTACACCAGTGCATTTATGATATCCGCGAAGACATCCGGATATGATTCCAGTTCTTTCTGCGGTATGTCATAGCCGCCGTGCTTTTGGATCTGTGATCTCCCCATCCGTTTTCCTCCTTCTGTCCTGACAGCGGCTGGAACGGATGAAATTGACTTTCCGCAGTTCCCCGGCCCCGCCACTATTCCTTTTTAAAGTTGAATCTGTGGCGAAATGCCTGAATATGCACTTTGAACCGTGGATTGACACGAAAATGCGAATGATTCTTCTTTATGATACATAGTCTATCACAGGGCACGGCTATATGCAATCCCTATTTGCATATCTTACACCGGAAGTTCATTTTACCTCCATTATTTAATTATCCGACTCACCTTACCAGTACAACGC
Organism: Acetatifactor muris; assembly: GCA_023664365.1. Lineage (GTDB taxonomy): Bacteria > Bacillota > Clostridia > Lachnospirales > Lachnospiraceae > Acetatifactor > Acetatifactor muris_B. The sequence continues at coordinate 4,822 of JAMPFR010000005.1, forward strand.
CATACTTTCTTTCGCCTTGAGATCATCCAACGCATATTTTTCTTTTACTTTGCTCACTGTCGTCTCGAAGGACGCTCCTAATTCACGGCATGTAGAGATCAAAGCCCTCAATCCTTTCTGCTGACCTTCCTGCAGGCCTTCCTGCTTCCCGCCGCCCCAGTATTTATCCATCAACTTGCACACAGTCCAGTTTCCCCCTTCCTCTGTTCTCTCCTCATTCATAAGGTGCTCCACCACTGTCCCGTACCGCTCATCTCCTGACAGCGCCTGCATCAGCTCCAGCAATGCTACCGGATGGCTGACCTTCTGTTCCAGCTTATCCGCGTTTTCCTCATCCCTCAGGTATTCCAGAATGATTCGCATATCACTCCGGAACCTGCTTATGACCTCCTTAGACAGACAGCGCATCTCGAACACATGAAGCCTTTCATTGTCTATGTATCTCCACGCCCCGGGATGGATATCCTTCCTTCCGAAAAATTCCCGCATTGAGCGTGGAGCCCGCCACCTTTTCTTTCCCCAGTACAGCACCAACTCCATGACCGGGCAGAGCTCCTTTGCCTGCCTCTCATACTGCCCTCTGTAACAGCCGCCGACATAGCCGCACTTTCTCAGCAGCATCCTGCTGTCCGGCTGCGACTGGTTGGAAAGCAGATACAGAACCTTTGCATTGCCTTCCCCGTCCGTTTCATACCTGCCCAAGTCCTCATACTGGTTCCGCAGCCTGCGCTCCTGATCCCGGTAGTAGGTCTCCGTCCCTGCCTGGCTGAGATACTGCCGTTCTACCACCTGCTCTCCCCCGTACACCAGTGCATTTATGATATCCGCGAAGACATCCGGATATGATTCCAGTTCTTTCTGCGGTATGTCATAGCCGCCGTGCTTTTGGATCTGTGATCTCCCCATCCGTTTTCCTCCTTCTGTCCTGACAGCGGCTGGAACGGATGAAATTGACTTTCCGCAGTTCCCCGGCCCCGCCACTATTCCTTTTTAAAGTTGAATCTGTGGCGAAATGCCTGAATATGCACTTTGAACCGTGGATTGACACGAAAATGCGATTGATTCTTCTTTATGATACATAGTCTATCACAGGGCACGGCTATATGCAATCCTTTTTTTAATAATTCTGTTACGCTTAAAATACCGTTACCCCGCTCCAATCCGGCTGATTGACTATGAGCAATACCAGAAACAGCAATATTACCGTTACAATCACTCCCATGGCACACATCACCTTTGCCTCCGGAAAAGGTGTTTTGCCTCTGCCCACAGCCTTTACGGAACTCAGAACAATGAACACCTGATATCCGAGGAAGACTCCCACATTATTGTGCATCAGGTCGTCATATTCACAGAGCCCCAGCCTGAATACATACTGTGAAAGCTCTATCATGCCGGAAAACAGAAATCCCGCCAATGAAACCTTCCACCACGCCCTCATTCTCCGAAACGCCGTCGGAAGCAATGCGCCCATCGGGATAAACAGCGCTATATTCCCTATGATATTGTACCAATACCTGCCGGAATGCTCCGCCCACGCCCTTTTAATGGTCCAGAATAATTCCAGCTGAACCCTCACGCCGTTATTCAAAGGCCTCTCAATTATGGTCGCGCACAACACAGTAAAAATATGAAACAACAGCCACATTCCGGCGCTGTAACGTATTTTCTTTTCACTGTCCTTCACCAGCCTGCACAGCATGATCTGTAAGAAAATGAGGCATACTAAAATTGCCGGGACAACAATATACGCTTTTTCAAATACATATGGATTCCATGTGGTCATCTGTTTCCCCGGGCAGCCTTTCTCTCTGTGCCACTCATCATGACGCCGGCGCAATAATCCCGTATCTCTCTCAGACACACGTCCATATTCACATTTTGAAACCGTCGGCCGATTTTCAGCCGCGCCAGATTTTCTTCTGAGAAATCCGCCTCGTCCGCCAGATACCTTCTGCACATTTCGTCTATACGCGGTATGTTTTGCCGTCTTTCCCTGTCCAACGCCCTCTGGAGCCGGTCGGCGTCAGCTGCCTCCAGGTACAGAGGAACCATCGTCCTTTCGCCGAAATACAGACACATCTTTTCATAAGAATCCAGCGTGCCTATCATCAGGTAGCTGGCAGATGTTAAATCAATCTGCCCGTCATCCAGCGTAAAATAGTACCATGGCCCCAACATGGTATGATAGAGCCGATACTCGATCATTTTCCCGTTATCCCTGCATTCTTCAAAGAAAGGTATGTCTCTGTAATAATAGGTAATGCCTTCCCTTTCCCCCTCCCGGATAGGCCTGGTCGTGTACATGACTACCGGCTTCAACGACAGGGCCGGATCCTGTAACAACTGCTCATATAGTGCGTTTTTGCCGGAAGCGGATTTCCCTATCAGGTAAAAAATTTTGTTCATGCTGCATCCTTACTCGTGTTTATTTGATGTGACATTATAATCCCGTTTTGTACGAACTCTTTGTCGCCGCCCATTCCCCCTGACCCGGTTCCATATAACCAGATATATCTTACTCAGCAACGCAGATAAAACAAATACAATTATAATACTGACAGGAATTACTATCCTGTTATCCCATGCATATCCAAGTTTGCGAACAATAATCGCCAACACATCCCATACTCCTGCATGAATAAGGTATATGGGAAATGTAATACCGGCTATTTTACTCCCGTTTGCTTTTATATGTAAAAACGAGAATCCGGCAAAAATCAAAACCGATGCTACTACAACCAGCGGGGACAAAGGAGGAACCAGTTTATATTTCAAATCTTCATCCGCAATGCCACTGAGCGCCTGTCGATATCGGAGTATCATTGCAACACACTCTACCATTATACCCCCCCCAATCAAAAACAGGCCTTTTCTATTATTTTTATGGCCGACTGCCAGCTTTCTCAATTCATATCCCACCATAAGATAACCGGTATACCGAAACGAATATCCGACATCCCAATACAGTTTTTCTGTACTTGTAAGATCTCCTATACTTGCCAGAATCAGAAAAATCCATGCTGCTTTTCCAAAGTTTCTTTCTCCTACCTGCTTCTTAACCATCAAAACAAACGGCACAAGCAGATATACCCCCGCCATCATATAGAGGTACCACATATGGTAATAGGGCGTTCCTGTGACCCAGTCCAGAACCGGTTGTATTAATTCCGATAAATCCCTATCGCCGACTCCAATAAGCAAGATTTCCTTCATCATGGCAAAAAGGAAATACAGGACACTGAATACAAGTGTCGGAATCCCCACATTGATAAACGTTTTCCCGTAAAAGTACCTGTAATCCTCATTTCTGTCATCCGCCAAAGCAAAAGCGCCTGTAAGCATCACAAAACAGGGCACTGCAAACCGGGATAGGACATTATAAGCACAACTCCATATGATACCGTTCAAGTAAAGCTGCCCGAACGCTCTGTCATTAACAATGGCTTCGAGGTAGCTTGCGCTTACATGAATAGCAATCACCGCTATCGCACATACCGTTCTAAGCAACTCATAATTCTGTTCCCGATTCCTAGTCATGTTCCTATCCCTTCGTTTCTACATTAATTACAAATCAAAAAATTATACCTGCTGCTTCCCGCATCTTTCAATCAACGCAGTCAATGCATCCAACGAATTGAAGTTCTTCGTAGAAAGTTCTTCAAAAGGAATATAGATGCCAAATTCCATACTTACTTCCGCAATAATCGTAGTAATCATAAGGGAATCCACAATTCCGTCATCAACCAATGTGTCAGAACATTCGAAATCAACTCCGGGAAGAATCTCCTGCAAAAAAAGTTTCAGCCTGTCCCTCATTCCTCGTCCCCCCTGTAATAAAAAATAATATTTTCTTTTTTTGCCGGTATTTTTACCGGGTCGTCATAATATCCCAGGGCAATGATGCCATACACAACATGAGAATCAGGGATTTCGTATTTCCGTAATTGTTCCCGGATCGGAGGTTCGTCCGAAATATACAGGCAGCTGTTCAGCCATACGGCGCCAAGCCCGTGCGCATGCGCCATGAGCAGCATGTTTTCTGTGGCCGCTGCGCAGTCCTGTATGCCATAATTATTTCTTCTATCGTTCGAGACAATAATGGCATTCCGGGGATTCAGGAACCCGTAAAACGGGGTTCCTTTCTCTTTCGCCACAGGTTCTATCACATTTTTCAGCTTTTGTATTTCCCCGCTGTCTGTCAGCACGGTAAACCGCCAGGTCTGCATGTTATGGCCGCTGGGCGCATACCTTCCCGCCTCAAGAATATCGGAAAGTTTCTCAGCTTCCACTACCCTGTCAGTAAAATTTCTGATACTTCTTCTGCCTTTTATCAAGTTCAATAATAATGCGGCTGAATCCGCATGTTCCTCTCTCTTATCCCTGTCAAGCAGCCTTTCATCCCATAATTGCTTAAGGGCTTTCCGATCAATCTTCCCCATATAATTTCTGGGGATTTCCGGCACTGTGACAAATGCCCTTGGAACCATAAAAGAATTCCCCTTCGTCCGTATGTACTCCTCTATTTTCTTCTGATCCGCAAATTTTCCCGCGGCAAAAACAACCGGAACGCTTCCCAGAATACCATCCGGATCCGTAACCCCCACACATACACACCCTGGCATTCCACAGGCTTCCTCCACAAGCCTCTCCACATCCGCCGGAGCGACTTTCTCTCCGCCAACGCTGATTATATCATCCACCCTGCCCCGCATACGGACATAACTTTCCTCATCAATCGATACAGCGTCATTGGTGATAAACCAACCGTCCCTCATATATTCAGCCGATAATTTCTCATTTCTATAGTAACCGCTGAGCAGCATGTCTCCCTTCAAGGCCAACCGACCAACCGTATGTCCGTCATGGGGCAGCTCCTGAAACGAATCATCCACAATTTTAATCTGTATATCATTGATCGGCGCACCGGCAGACCATGTTTTGTCCTGCTTATGGCTCACATCAAGGAATAGCGCTCCGCCGGTTTCCGTAGAGCCCCATGTATTGTAAATTGTAGTCTCGGGCAAACTGTCGCAGAGTTCTTTTCGCAACGGTTTCGGTACGGGGCCGGCACTGAATTCTATGTACCGAAGCCTGCTCAAAATTTTTTGATAGTCCTTTCCTATTTGCTGCTTTATCATCTCAAACCCGGATGCAACACATACCATGCAATTACAATTATTTTGTTCTATATTGTCTTTCAGTTCCCTTGCAAAAGAAAATCCATTCTGCAGAACGATAGTCCCTCCGTTGTATAATGCAGATCGGAGAACCCTCATGCCAAAAGAATGGTTCAAAGGCAGGGGGAGCAGCAGAATATCCTCTTCCCGCATCCCCATTCCATCTATCGTGTTAATGGTATTGGCATAAATTGCCCTATAGGAGTGCACGACTCCCTTTGGCTTCCCTGTGGTCCCGGAAGTAAACAGGATTTCCGTAATATCATCCGGCAATATCTCCGTTTTGCAGCTTACTCTCTGCACGGCTGCCTTCGATCTTTTAAGCAACTCCTTATAGGAAATTATATTCTTCAGTTCTTTCAATTTGGGACTGTCAGAGACTACCATTTTTGCTTTCGTCAGGTCACTGATATAACTCACATCTTCCAATGAAGCGCTCTTCAGAACCGGAACAGACACTGCTCTTATATTTAAGATTGCCAGGTACAGGATGATATATTCCGCTTTGGAAGCCGCACTGTATACAATCCTGTCCTGTTCACGGACTCCCATTTCCTGCAATCCGTTTGAGACAGCCTCCATCTGCTCTATAAGCCGGGCATACGAAATCTTCTTATCACCATTTATGACCGCTGTCTTTTCCGGATTTCTTGTTCCATATTCAATTACAATATCTGAAAGCACTCTCATTTTAACCCTCTCTGTCTCACTGTTTTAAGTAAACATTTTATTTTCTTTTTTACCTTATGCAGAACCCCCGGCCTGAACCTGTAACGTTCGACTACCGCCCTGAAATCCGCTTCATCCAACATCCTGAATGCCGCCTCACTTCTGCCGCTGGGAACCGCGCTGTGGTAAATTGCCGGATTTCCTCTTACCGCTGACTGTAAATCTTTCTCATAATAATTAATCTTGTCCCCCAAAGAAGCAAAGAACTTCTCACCTTTTTCCGAATTTATCATAACTAGGGAGGTTCCCAGTTCCATCCCGGGATTCCGTTCATCCGGTTCTATTCCCCAGAAATCGGCCAAAGTAATATCTGCATTCCTTGGTATCTTTTTATATTGACATGCATAACAACTTTCGCGCACAAACAAATGCCCGTAATGATAACCGACCACCCTTAAATCCCGGTCTTTCGGCGCATAATACTCTTTGCCGTTATCAAACTTTGCAGAAGAACCGAATTGATTCCATCCGTAACGCTTATCCTTCGCCCTGGCATATATGCATCTTCCACCATATACCTCCTCCAGATAATCTATATATTTCCCCTGGGCCTTCGGGGAATTAATGCTGTTGCAGACAAAGTCTCCCGTATAGAGCCCTTCCGGATCTTTTCCTAAATAAGAATATAATGCTGCTACCTGACATGGAGTTCCCACAAAAAACACTTTATTGCCTCTCTCCAAGTATGCTTTCACCTTTCGGAAAACCCCTGTTGTAGCGCTCTGCACATGCTTGGAACCACAAAGCGGAATCAATTCTTCCAGCGTCTCGGCAACCGTATGATATGCCCCGCGGAAATCAGCCGTATACCTACATGCAGCTACAACGCCGCCTTCATCTATCATCTGTCTCGCCAACTCCCAGAACATTCCCCCGGACGTACAGAGAAGACGCTTTTCGTCATCCAGTGTCCAAGCCGCATAAACCTTAGGCGAATATCTATTCTCCATCTCAACCGGATTGCGCTGCGGACATCTTTTCACGCATAACCCGCAGTGAATACATTTATCCCTGTCCACCTTCGGATACACAAACCCGTCCAGTTCGTCACAGACAAAAGAAATTGCTCCGGCGGGACACAGTTCTCCACACATTCTGCACCCGTTACACTGCCCTTTTTCCTTTACGTCCAACATAAGCTTACCTCTCCCAGGAGATATCCTTCATCACAGGCCGCGCCGGCGCTGTGGCAACCATGGCATGAGGCGGAATCTCCCCCGCCACAAGGGAATGGGTTCCGATCACAGTATCATGGCCGATATGCGCGCCTTTCATGACCGTTGATTTCAAACCCATCCATACCCTGTCTTCAATCACGATATCCTTTGCTTCATTGATCCGCTTTCCTTCGTCGTTGTAGATCGGATGGTGGTCACTGTCGAAAATAAATACCCGCCTTGCCATGGAACAGGTATTCCCGATAGAAATTCTCTTTGCACATATAATCAGTCCTTCCGTATTCATCCTCAGATCCCCTGTGGATAAATGGGCATCTTTATGTACTTGGACTCCGGTATTGTAGTACAAAAACAGGATCCCGTTTACATCCCATACGGCGTTTTCCCGAAGCAGGATCAGGCACTCCGCCCGGGAACCTCCAATCTTATTTCCATTCAGTGTCATGTTACCGCTGTTAAGGTTGATCCTCGCCGTCCTATGCATCTGTATATGTGTTCCCCGATACGGGATGATATAACATCCCTTTGCCCTGTGAATATTCGGTTTCAGGAAATTCAACCGGATAAACTGCAGTATACTGATTTTTGTCGCTTTCCTTAATTTATCTGTCAGACTCATATTTTTTAATCCTTCCTAACACTCTCCCAAAGTAGTCAGGGAATATCCGCCGTCTTTCCTCACTGTCTCCCCTACAATCGTATTACAGTAATCACTTGACAGGTACACTATGGTATTTGCTATCTCCTCCACGACAGACATTCGCTGAGCAGGAATATTTGGCGCTTTCAGCGTTTCCGAATTGTCCGATACGTTTCCCATTGCGGTAGCGGTCGGCCCCGGAGCAATGCCATTGACAATGATCCCAAATGGCGCCAGGCGTTTCCCAAATCCCTCCGTGATCCCCCGCACTCCCCATTTCGACGTGCCATAGGGCGCGATCGCCGGCTTATAGGCACTCCCTGAAAGCACATTTACAATGTGTTTATTGCCTTCCCCTTCTGCTATCCAGCATTTGGCCACTGCCTGTATCAGAAAATATGTCGCTTTTAAATTGATGTTCATAACATAATCCCAGTCCTCACAGGTCACATCTTCCCATCCGCTGAAATTACTTCCGTCCGCTTTTTTATTTACACCCGCATTGTTTACCAGAATATCAAGTTTTCCAAAGCATTCAATACATTCCTCCAATTTACTGTGCAGTTGCTGAAAATCAGATATGTCCCACAGAACGCCTTTAACCCGATCTCTTCCTACTTTTTCCAACTGCTGCAGTGCCGCCGCCAGTTTATCCCGGTTCCTCCCTGTGATAATTACTTTCGCTCCCGCCTCCAGATACTGCCATGCCGACGCAAATCCTATTCCACTGGTAGCGCCTGTAATAAGAACCACTTTTCCCTGAAACAATTCTTTCATACCCGGATATGCGCTTGTCCTGACGCTCTCTTTCACAAACCTAGGTCTTTTCAATAATTCGATTGCTTTACCTGCCATATGTGTAATTTTGCTCATTCTGCTCCTCCATAACATTCTCAATATCTTTTAACAATACTTTGGTGAATTTCCCGGCTCCCCTGCTGTTCATAAATACCGTCGTCCGAAAATTCTCATGCCCCCATCTCTTATCCACAAAATAGTCCAATACCGGAGCCTTGATAATGTTAGCTTTCTTTATATTCTCATCCACAAACCGCCTCTTAAACTCCTGCGAAACACTGTCCGTCGTTTCCGGGACAAACGGCGGAATCACTATGACCGGGCGGAAACCTTTTTCCCGGCAAAACAACAGCATTTCCTGCATTATCTTGATCTTTTCCTCCGCCGCTTTTTTCTGCCGGGGATCATCTGCCTGACTTCCATCCTGCAAATTCTTCAGCTTTGCTCCATATATCCAGTTTTTACAGGTTTCTCTATTGGCCCGTTCCCAGTCAATCTTATTATCGTCTGTATCATGACCCTGATTTTCTTTTTGAGGATCGATATCCTTTATGATTCTAAATACCCGTTTGGGATGCCAAAAAAGCGGGAAATATTTCTGTATCAACACATCTAATTGATTTATCCTGTCAATTTCCGCAAGGGGCAGTGCATGGATGTAGCGCAGATTATAAGTTTTTTGTGTATATTGTCTGTTAAATCCAAAACCCAACGGGCAAACAATAACAACAATAACAATAGCTCCTTCTTCAATATGACTGGCATACCTCTTCAAGAGACGCAGGTCATATTTGAAAGACTGCGGTGCTCTTGCAAACGAAAAACTGTTCACGGATAACTGCGTATGGTCTATGTCAAAATGAGATGGTCCTGAACCCATATTGACGAACTGCAGATTTTCGGGAACTCCTTTGATATATTTTTCTTCTAACGCTATTTCATTTTTAAATGCATTGGTTTTTTTGTATAAAATATTGCAAACCACAAATCCGCAGATAAAAATGATCCCCATCCACAGAGCGACCATATGCTATTCACCTCTTTTCAGGATACGTCTCACAAAAGCTATTGCAGGTTTAAAATTCGGATTTCTGCTATACAAAATCGCAAAAATTATATTCGGTACGACCAGGCAGATGGCGGCTCTTGCAACGAGTTGTCCCATTAAGGACTGTATATGTATGGCTTGGCATACCCGGCCGGTCAGAAAAACCGCAATCATTGTGCAGATAAAATATATTGCCACATCATATAAATATCTGCGCCATTTTTTCATGTCCCGAAAATAACATTGAAATAAAATCCAGCCTCCAAGCGGAATATTTATAAATCCTATGCAAAGAATAGTTGATAATAGTATTCCATACAATCCTATAATCTGTACCAGAATTATGTTAATTATAAGGTTCATAATGGCAGATAACAGCGGAACTATCCGCCCCTGCCACCATATCCCTGCAGCCGTTTTATACGAACCGCTTACATCCCCGGCATGATGAATAAATAAAAAAATCCCAAACATGAGCGCCATATTGTTTGATAACATATTTTCTTTCCCCTGCCAGAGTTCAATAAACGGCTGTATCAAACAAACTAAACATACTGAACACCATCCCAAAAACCATGTATAAATAAACTGAAACCGTAAAAAATCCGTATAATTTTTTTCTTTGGATTCCATAACAATCGAATTGCCCACTGACGGCACCAGCGCTTGGTGTATAATATTAATAAACCCCGTCAGACCAAGAATAACCATCCAATATCCGTTATAAACACCAAGGACGGCAAGACCCAAAAAGCCGGATATGACAATCGTATCCGCCGACTGGAGGACAACATTTCCAATCTTCTGGAAGATAAGACCTTTCACATTTTTCTTGATCTCTCCAAGCTCGTCTTTTCCGAGCTCTCCCCTGCACACATATTCCGGATATTTTTTTCTTGATTCCGCATAAGTCAGAACACAGTTCAATGCTGCAGCCAATGACAAAACCGCTGTATATATGTAATAATTACCGGTAATCACAAGTGCCAGTATCTGAATAATGTTCTTGAACAATTCTACAATGAGCTTAATCTTACTGGTAATATCTACCCTCTGATGTGCGGTAAAAACAGAACCCCTGTATGCAAATGTGCTGTACCCAACCAATAATTCCACGACATAGAACAAAAAAAGGAAACGTATGTCTATTTCGCCCGGAACATCTCCCTTTATCAATATCTTTAAAAACGGGAGAATCAACAGCCCAAGTATCAGAACCACAAATCCGATCCACAAATATAGCTTTCGATACAGCTTCAGCAGAGCGCAGACTTTTTCTCTGTCATTTGCGGCTATCGGTCGATACATGTTGTATACTATGGCGCTGCCCACTCCCAACTCCGCAAAATTCAACACTCCCAGCACTGATTTGAACAGGCTTCCCAATCCGTCATATCCTATCCCTAAAGTGTTGAGCAATACCATGCGGGTGAAGAAAGGCAGCACAATCGTAATCACCTGGGAGATTCCGCCCCATATCAGATTACGCTTTGTATTGAGTATCCGCTCTCCACCGCTCATGTCAATAAGTCCTTTATGTACACATCTGCATTATTATACATGCTTTTCTTTTGCCTCCGTGTCTGACAATACAAGGTAATTCCGATTCCAACCACAAGCCAAAATTGTCTTTGTTCCAAATAAGAACTCGACATGAACAGTTTCAAAACACTGCTAAACAGAATCACAAGGTATATTGTTCTTTTATCACCTGTAAGTTTTTTGTATGTATATACAAATAATACAGTTAAGAAGACTAACAACACCGTTCCTAATATATATCCGAAATCGCACCATAATTCTATTATAATATTGTGGCTGTACCACCCTTCTATTCTATCAATCGTCCATTTTGTCCATGAGAAAACTGATGTGGCACGCCTATCTGACAGCAAACCATTTCCTGCCAATGGATGCAGTCGAACATACTTCATCACTTCATTTTGCAATATATTCCGACCATTATCACTTGCTATGTTTCCTCCCAAAAACATCGTAAATATACGAGCGCTTAACCCTCGCGCTTCTAAAAAATCCGATATTGCTTTTATCATATTTATGCCGAATGATGTTGACAAAAATATAACAGCACTTATTCCGCCCGTCACTAAAACCACCTTGCTTGCTTTTCCCTGCATAAACATGCTGTATGCTATAAATAATACATATAGAAGTATTGGTCCTCGCGTCGCGCAAACAATTAAATAGACAATTCCCATTGCCGTACATAATATATCAATCCGTTTTCTTTTCACAATCGTTTCATATGAAACAATCATCAAGTGCGGCAATATATTGTAAGCACGAACCATATCTTCGTCTGCCCAGACAATGCCTTGATAAAAAAAATATTTGGCCACCATAAAAACAATAATGAATCGAGAAATTACCACTAATTCTTTCATGCTTATTTTCATTTTGCAAAAACATGCTCCCAAAAAAATAAAAGGAAATGCTTGAAAAACCGTATTCAAAAAATAGGAATTCAACCATCTTTCCATCTCTGGGTGGAGTAAATATTGTAATACATATACAATAACCAGTATTAAATATGTAAGCACATGAGTAAACTTAATCGTTCTTGACAGCGGTCGCCACAAAAGAAACATATACATCACAACTACAGCCATAAATATATTATTCGTCAAATTAGTAGCATTAAAAAAAATACATGCATAATTAATGATAGATCTAATAATTTCATATCCCCAATAAAAAAGGAAGAATCTGCCTATTGCATATTCACCTCCTTTATGTATCTCTAATGTTCTGACTTTATGGATCACCATAGATATTTTCTCCTACTACTTAGTATGCTCCGCAATCTCTTTATTTTATAGTTTCGTTCCATGCTTCAAGTTTTGTCCAAACCTTATCTGCTCCTGCATAATCAACAGAAATCTTTTCTGCCGGCATATCAAGAACGTCAAAATTATTTCTTTCAATATACCTTGGATTTACATGGCACATAAAAAAAAGAGAATCCAACCTGCAGTTCATTTCTTTGCTTCTCCCTGAAAGCTTAATTACACCAAATTTCTTATTGAAAATCAAAGAGAACACACACCCGTGAAAAGAATTGGTCACCACATACTCTGCGTGTTCAATAAGATACAACCACTGTGGAATCGTCGGATACACCTTCTCATAAGAATCCACTACGGCATTGGCTGTAACATATACCACCCTTAAATTTTTCTCCCTCGCCCAGTCATACAGCCCATTTATATTAAAATCATCTCGATTGTTCAGGTGATAAAAAAATACATAGGGCTCATCTATTGAAAGCATCTCTTCTTCAACATATAATTTCCTATAATCCTCTGCATTCAGCAATAATGTCGGATCAGGTACTACATCCGAATCTGTTCTTCCACACATAGCACAAGTCTTGATTCCCACATCTTCTCTCACGGTAATAAGGTCAAACTGAGCCAAAAGCTTTCTGAGAAGCTTTTCTTCGCTTTTGTTGGGAACCTTTCCGCCCCAACTGGCAGCATAAGAGATACGGTGTATACCCGGTCTGACAAATCCGAGAAAGTATGCATTGGCAAATTCCACAAAATTTGAACCTGTTTTCCATTCCCAATTCCAAACCTGATCCGAACCTGTGATAACACATTGCGCATCCAAATCGTTCATTTCTTTAGTCGAAAAAAAATCTCTTTCCGTCATTCTTAAATGTTTGCTCCGAAATTTCTGAAATTGTCTGCTGTTTTTTTCTTCCTCAGCCTTTGCCTTACGATGACGCACAGTAATCTCTATATATTTTATCAGCTTTCCAAAATTAAAAGCTGACATAATACGTCTGATATCATACTTGTTCTTCACAAAATGATATCGGAGTAATGTCACCTCATGTCCCAAACCTTCCAGTTTCTTCTGTAGAGCGTAAATTTGAAGCTGTTGTCCATAGTTTGTATTGGAGTCCCAATATGTCATAACCATGATTTTCATTATATATTACCCCGTAACTGTTATTCCTTTTTTTGAATGGCGGTTAAAACCGGTATCCACAATCCGGTTTGAAGCAATATTTTCATTAAGTAAAATTTATATGGCAAAAAAACTCTGGTTTTCCTGTTCACAAGCATATTCCATGGTTTTTCCCTTAACAACTGCCAAATATATTTCCTTTTCTGTCCGTTTGACAACGGACACTGCGATGCTAATAAATTATCTTTTGCTATGTAGTATAAACAGAATACTATGTCTGCATTTAATTCTTTTCGATGGGTTTCTAAAAATACTTTATTCTCCTCACACAGCAAGCCAATATAATTTGCCATAATTTCTGCCCTATTTCGAGAATAATACTTACTCTTCGATAAGTCTTCAACTCGTCTATACTTGTACCAGATATTATGTACTAAACAAACTTTTTTACAGCAATCCAATAACCTAAAATTCCAGACGCAATCCTCAGAATATTCGATCTTTATTGGAAACTCTACCTTTTTGGCCAAACCCGCCTTAATTAGACGCGCAATTGGTCCTCTGGTATAACTTCCTTTCCCTCCCACTTTTTTATATTCTTTTTTTCCGGTATGAAGATAGTGTTTCCTTAATAAATTCTTGTCTTCTCCGATTAAGCACTCACAGGACAAACTATTTATCGCTGACGGCCTGAAATTCCTGTCATCTTTTACACATTGCACACCCCCGATAACTACATCCGCATTGGTAGCTGTCATTGCTTCCAATGCTTCAGCCACACAAAAGTCAGCTATCTCATCATCTGCATCAACATACATGACGAATTCGCCTCCGGCCGCCCTTGTCCCATTATTGCGCGCTATACTCACTCCTTGATTATTTTGGTGAATCACACGCACACGATGATCCTTTTCTGCATATAAATCACATAAATCCGCTATTTGAGGAACGCTGCCATCATCTACTAGAATTACCTCCAAATTGGTATATGTTTGATGCAATACACTTCCCATACACCTGTCAAAATATTCCGGGCATACATTATAAATTGGAATCACAATACTGACTGATATATCTGATTTCATACAACTGCAATCCATCCTATCTCTACATTATGCCTGTATCATAAAATCTTTTACTCAACCATCACGCGATAAAACTCTTCCATGTTACCCGTAATCTGCATGATTTCTGCCAAGCTCTTAGCCTGAAATAATATTGTACCCAAAGAATCATTTGTATTCCTGTATGCCATAACCTGTTGTCCTCTATTAGCGGTACAATAAACATTCAGCAAATTATTGTCTTTAAATTTCTCATCAAACCATAAGCCCTTAAACTTACCGGACCTATTGCTAAGGATCATATAATTACTGTAAAAGCCCTGCGCTTCTACCATATGCAAGTCAGAGCAGTCTTCGCCAAGCGTTCCTCTAATCGTATATTCCACCAAATCAACTCCCGTAGCCAGCTGAATAAGCTGAGGTATATAACTGCCGCCGTTTCTCGGTGCCAATTCAAGAATATACACATTGTCATCTTGATCAAGAATCACCTCAATATTATAAGCAGAGGTTTTCATACCTAATGCATAAATCAATCTTTGTAATTCGTTATCAACTTTATTCTTGAGTTCCGGCGTGAGCAGACTCGGCCAAAACTCGCCTAATGCAACGTATTCGCGTATACCTTTATTACTATACAATTCATTACCATAGCTTGTAAAAACAAGCTGACCGTTATAAGAAAACCCATCCCCGGAAATCTGATAGCCCTTTTTCACTATAAATTCCTCTATAATAAATCTTTTTTTCCGCGAATAAGACAGCGCCTCCTCAACGGCAGAATACAATTCATTTCTATCATTGACCTTAACCACACCCTTACTGCCGGAGGAATCTACCGGTTTGACCATAATAGGAAGTTTAAAATTATCAATATCGGCTAATGCATCTTCATATGTATCAAATCCCCTGGCACGCGGCGTATTAAACCCGTGGTCTTTCAAAAAATTTCTAAACAAATCTTTTTGCGTACATATCAATACCGAATCATATGGATTGCCTGGCAAACACATTTTTCCCGCAACATATGCTGCTGTTGGTGCAGCCGGATCAGAAGCATATGCAACCACACCGTCAATCTTCAGTTTATTAGCTAATTCGAGCACTTTTTCCTTGTCCACGGTACTGACATTATAATATTCATCTGCAATTTTATGCCCCGGATTATCCGGTAAATAGTCACATGTAATGACATAATGCCCCATTTCTTTGGCTTTTTTTATAATTGGTATCTGCTGCATAGCGCCGCCAAGCATCAATAATCGTTTCATCGCACTGTCTCCTCTATAAGTTTGCTCCGGCTGCCTCCCAATCCTTCCTATGGACGCCTAAAATCATAACGAATCCACGAACACCTTAATCCGTCTTACTCCTTCTAATATCTTCTCTTCGTTCATGGTAAATGCAATACGGACATAGTCATCACAGCAGTTACCGTAAGTAATTCCCGGAACAACAGCCACTTGAACAGCTTCAAGAAGTGCATAAGCAAAATCCTCACTTTTCATACCTGTTTTGCTAATATTTACCCATGCATAAAAAGTGCCTTTCGGATATTTACAGCTGAGACAATCTATTTTGTTTATACTGTCTACAATAAGATTTCGGCGTTTTTCAAAACCGCTGCGCATCCTATCAGCAGCAGTTTCATCACCACTAAGCGCTGTAATAGCCGCATGCTGAGACGGAACCGCAGCACATGCTGCTATATTTTCCTGAAGCTTTGGTAAATTTGATACAATTTCCGCCGGTCCAACAAGATATCCCAATCGCCAACCGGTCATGCTGTAATGCTTCGACAAACTGTTAATGATAATTGCATGATCCTTCATATTTTCAAATTCAAGAACCGTATTAAATTTCTGCCCATCATAAACAATCGATTTATAACATTCATCAAAAATCAAAATAATATCATGTTTCTTGCATATCTCACTTATTTCTTTCAACGTTCCATAATCATACACTGCTCCCGTTGGATTATTCGGTGAATTAATAATTATGGCCTTTGTTTTTTCAGTTATAGCACACTCAAGATCTATTGCTGTTATAAGAAAATCATTCTCCTCATGTGCTTCCACCAACACCGGTTTCCCGTTAAGCATTTCTGTCATTTGCTTATAATTGACCCAATACGGAACCGGTATAATAACCTCATCTCCCGGATTAATCAGACAGCAAAGCGAAAGAAAAATTCCTTCCATACCGCCCACTGTAATCATAACTTCATCATCGGGATTGTACAAAATTCCCGTCTCACGTTCTACACGTTTTGAAATAACCTGACGAAGCTGTAACAGACCGGCATTTGCAGAATATTTTGTCATATCATTTCGTATGGCATCAAAAGCCGCTTCTTTAATATAGTCAGGTGTAGAATAATCCGGATCTCCAAGCGTAAAATCTATAACATCATCAAATTTCTTAGCCATATCATACAGCCTTCTTGTCAACGAAGGTTTTATTCTGTTGGCCATATCTGAAAGTATCATATCACTATCCCTCTTATACTATTCTAAGTTCCATATATCTGCTATCCTCCCGGGATACAGCATCATCACAGTCTGCAAATCCAACTTTCCTGTAAAAACTTCGCGCTTTTACGTCCCGATTTAATACTTTTAACCTAACCATTTCAAAGCCTCTTGCTCTGCACATTTTACAACATTCTTTTACTAACTCTGTTCCTATGTGCATTCTTTGAAACTCACTTCTTACGACAAGTAACGTTATATATGCCTGCTTTGACTCAAAATCATTTGCGTAAAATACAATATAACCCATAATATTTTTTGGGGTATCCAGTGCAACATAAAAAAAAGCTTTCTTATCTATTTTTTCAAACAACTCTTCAAAACTATCTCTCCCTATAACGCTGATTGTAAAAGCCTCATCACAATCCCGAATTGCATCAAGTTTTAGACTTCTATCATCCGTTCTGAAGATCACATATTTTTGTTCACACATAACACTGACTATATTGCCTTTCCCAAATCTACTCTGTTCAAATTATGACCGTTGAGCACTTCCTCATAATACCGGCTAGGTATCTCGTACGAATTCATTACATTTCCCTCTTTGTCATATCCCATAAACGTTCCTTCTGAACCTCCCCTAGCCCGCCCTTCCTTTTCCTTACCCGCAAAGACTTCATTTAACAACAGAAAAATCATTTTACAGTCTGTTCTAAAGCTAACATTTTCAACATACCACACATCGTTATCTAAACGGTTCTGCCACGTCATATAACCCATTTTTTTATCATGAAGAGGGCAATCCAATCCGGGGCGTACATTTTGTCTTGAAGCATGATAAACATTAAACCTACCCGCATAAATCACCGGAAGAGGCCTTGGCCCAATTATTGACATATCTCCTTTTAAAACCGACCAGAAATTCAAAAATTCATCCAATGACGTCTTTCTGACAAACGCTCCCCACTTTGTCGTTCTTTCATACGAAGGCAGTAAAATACCTTTTTCATCTTTCTCGTCTGTCATATTTCTAAACTTATATAGAGTAAAGACTCTCCCTTCTTTTCCCATTCGCTCCTGGCTGAATATCAATGGCCGTCCCACATCAAGTGCAGTTCCAATTAACAATATTACATTAATCGGTGCCGTTAAGATAATGGCAATCAGAGATATCACAATATCCAATATACGCTTGATTACCGCAGTGTAGATTGTTTTTGGCGGAGTGACCTCCTCTTGCCCCTTATTGACAACAGCCAAATTATCTGCGGCAATTAAGTCTGCTATTCTTACCTGTTGAAAAACAGGTAACCTATCATAATCATACGCTTTTACTGAACAATCATTCTGCTTCTGAATCATGTTATCCTCACAACCTGTATCTATTATTTCAAGCCCCAAATCCATGATCTAATATCTCTCATCAAACAATTTCCACGCCCTAACTGTCATAACCCAGGCTGATTATCCCAGTATAATCCCGCATATTCTGTCCACATCATCCATGCCGAGGTCAGAATACATTGGCAATGAAAGTACATGCTCCGCCGCCCATTTTGCATTCGGAGTGTCGTTAACTGATGAAATAAAATTCCCTTTATAACAATCTAATTCCGATGTCAGGGGATAAAAATATTTTCTGGCAAATATGTTTTCATCAGCCAGTCTCGCCTGTACATCGTTTCTGTCATATTTGTATCCATCAAAAAATACCGGCATATACGAATAATTGCGTGTGTTATCCATATTCGGCTGTATCATTCGGATGCCTTTGATTCCTTCCAGGTTCCTCCTGTACCTTTCATCCACTTTTTTTCTTTTTTCTATCTCTTCTGAAATATGTGCAAGATTGCAAATCCCCATGGCAGCCTCGAATTCATTCATCCGCGCATTTGTGCTTATGTAAACAACCTGCTCCGGACCATCAAATCCAAAATTAGTCAGCTTATCTATTTTGGAATAAACCTGCTGATTGCCAAAACACACGATTCCGCCTTCAATTGTCTGAAATACCTTCGTTGCATGACTGCTGAACATTGCGAAATCCCCAAACCTGCCGATGCCTTCCCCTTTATGCCTTACCCCGAATGCATGTGCCGCATCATAAAATACCTTTAAATCGTATTTTTTTGCTATTTTGTCTATTTTATCAACATCACATAACTCGCCGTATACATGGGTTCCCATAATGGCAACTGTTTTGTCCGTTATCAATCCCTCAATCAATTCCGGATCTATACAATAATTTTCACTGGAAATATCGCAAAAAACAGGTGTCAATCCGTTTCGTATGATTGCATGTGTTGTAGACACATGCGTATAGGGTGTCGTAATTACTTCACCGCCTTTTTTTAAATCAAAAGAATCAATCGCAACCTCCAATGCCACATGTCCATTTGCAAATAAGGCAACCGAATCCACGCTTAAATATTCTTTCAATAACTCTTCAAACCTTTTTGATTTTTCACCGCGGTTTGACAACCATCTGCTATCCCATAATGTTCTTATTTCTTCAACATATTCTTCCAGTTTTGGCATTGAAGACTGCGTTACATTAATCCTTGCCACTCTTCCACCTCGTATATTGTGTTTATTGTCTGTAATTCCCATTTTGTCGTTATTTTTTATTATTCGTTTATGAAAAAATGCCACATGTCCTTTTGGAAACCTTGATCAATCATGCATGATTAATCCCGCTTTCGCGGTATTTCATTAATTCATTGCTTAATTACTTTTTCTTGCTTTTCTGGCAAAGAATGCCGCTCCGATTCCGGAGATGGCGGTCATCGCCGCTGCAAGCATAATGATATCGCCCGTTTTGGGAGATACTGCTCCCGTGTTGATGACGATAGCTACCGGCGAGTAGGAAGTCATGGTAAAGGTCACCTTGTTATCCTCCACGCTGGACGGCTTGATGCTTTCAAAGGAGCCGTCGCTCTTCTGGTGCAGTATTGTAACATTCTGCCCCTTCCAAACGTTGGAACAGGTTAAGGTAAATGTCGCCGCTCCTGTCCCCGCAGGTACCTGCAGGTCAACAATGCTGGCAATAAAGGTATTTGCGCCCGCGATGGTTCTTGCCTGCGCAATCATTGCCTTTGCCGTGGCAGGCGTCACCGCCCGTACGGAGGCTCCGGCTACGCCGGAAACCTTGGTATCCTCCTGGAAAAACGCAAGGGTGTTCGTGGTGATGACCTGTCCCGAAGCGTTCTCGCCGGAAGTTACCAGCTGCTCCGCAGGCGCGGGTCTGGATGCAGTGCTGTTTGCGACTGCGCCCGCACTGGCGCTTCCGCTTCCGGCAATTGCGCCTGCGTTGGCACTTCCGGCCGCACATACGCTCATGCTCATACCTGCTGTCAGCGCCATGGCACATATAAGTGCCAAGATTTTCTTTTTCATGTCTTTGTTCCCTCCTTTCCATATGGTACATGTGGCATATATTAACCGGACTTTCATCCGGGTAATACCGTATCGGACAATGAAAGCTTTACCTTTTCGGCTTTCCGGTGGCAGCGTCTATTTCCCTGTAATACAGGCGGATAATCAGATCCTTTAACGCCGCCTGATCCGGATAAAACTCTTCAAACATAGCCCCTTTGACAGTGGAGCCCTCCAGTGTGTATATAGCGCTTCCGTCAAAAGAATACCCGGCGATTACCGATGCAAGGTATGTTATTTCGTCAGCGCTCAGGTCTGTGACTACATAGGGTGAAAAGGCACGGTACAGGGTCAGCGGCAGCGTCAGATCCCGCTTGGTACCCTCCAGCGCCGCAGCCGCCATGGCGGAGAGATACTGTTTCTGTCTGGCAAGGCGGTTCCGCGCACTTTCAAATATTGTAATATCCCGGTAATGGACATAATCATAGGCGTCCTGGCCCCTCAGCGTCACCTCTGTTCCCTGAGTCCAGCCCGGATGTATTTTTGTCATGTCCTCCGACACCGTCAGCTGCACACCGCCCAGTGCGTCGTTCAGGGCTCCGATGCCTCCCATATTGAAGGAGACATAACCGTGGATGGGCAGATTGTAAAAAAGCTTTGACACCGCATCCCGGGTCAGTTCGCAGCTTTGGTTCAGACCGTCCCCGAAGCCGTGCTGTACCGCAAGCTCCGCCGTAGTGTACCGATCCTCCCCGTTGGCGCCAAGCCCCACCATGCGTATCTCTACCATGGTATCCCGGTTGACTCCGATGATAGATATCTTTTTCGTGTCCGGATTCAACAGCACCAGGAAAATAGCGTCAGACTGTCCCCCGCTCACCAGATCCGGATTTCTGGAAACCGGCTCCATCTTGTCTATACCCAGGAACAAAAAAGTCAGAATGTCGTCGTTGTAATCATATATTTTATTATTGTAGCGCACCCAGTCAGACTGCCATGGAACGGACAGTATTTCCGCTTCCTCCGGTTCCTCTGTCTCCGCAGATTCCCCCGCCCCTTCAGACGGCTTCTCCTCTTCATGGGAGGATGTATCCTGCCGGGATGAATTGATTGACGCCGAACCGGCAGAGCCTCCCGGCGCTTTTGTCTGAACGGAACCGCTTTCCTCCAGCCCCAGGGTCGGCCCGGCGGAAACAGCGCCGTTTTTCAGGCTTCGGTAGCCTATGGCTGCAAATATGTGAAAGCCCGCAAAAACAAATGCCGCCAACAGCATAATGACAATGAGCCCGGCCAGAAGAAAGTTGCGCAAACGTCTGCGTCTCATTTGCTTTTCCCTCATGGCTGTTCCTCCCGCGCCACCAATACACCCTGTACCAGATATCTCTTATCGTTCTGCTGATAAACGCAGGTGGAAAGGGTCAGTATTTTATCCTCCGTGGTGGGATGTATATCTTCCCGGAAATTGCATCCCTTTCCCGTATGCTCCGGAACGGCGTCAAGATAACTCTGATATCCCTCTTCCGTATCCAGGCTCCAGATCATCAGCTGGTGCCTGTTATCCGTAACATACGCCGCAAAAATCTCATAGATCAGAATTTCGCCGCCTTCCGTGTAAATGTGAATGTATCGGTTCTCGTCAAAAAAGTCCCTGTCTTCAAATTTATGTAAGTCGGCAAACATAGTGCCGTTCCGCATATTATGCCCGTAGATTATCGTATTGGGATCCGTCCAGTCCTTGGAGTTCATCCGCTGGGTATAGATCCCGCCGGGGCGTCCTTTGGTGCCGTCCAGGTTATACTCCAGATAATAGTCCATTTCCTCGGGATGCTGCACCACAGGGAAATCGATAACCGTTCCCGGTACGCTGAGCCAGGCGTAGATGTGCTCGTTTATATCCTCCTGCAGGGCGGCTATATCCACGGTCTTTCCTTCCAGTCCGTAATCCGGCTGTTCTGCATCCGGTGCCGCAGGTTCAGGTTCACTCTCGTCCGAAGCAATAGCCGCGCCCGAATCCGGCTCCGAAGGTGTGTTTCCCTCCGGATTCTGTTCCGACATGGAGGTGTCTGTATTTCCCGGTTCTTCCGGCCTCGGCTGTACCCTTTCTCCCTGCAGGCTGACATAGGATGCGCGCATGTCCTCCAAGTCCTCCTCGGCGCGGTGCAGTCCCGACAGATAGGCAATCAGAAATATAATGCAGCAAAGGAACATACTCCCCATGACAAACGCCAGCAGCTGATATTTCCTTTTTCTGTTCTTTTTGTCCCTTTTTTTAATTGTAGTTTCCGTAATATTTCCCATAATATTTTCCGTAATATTTCCCGTAATACTTTCCGTAATAGCCTTTGCCGTCCATATCCACCTTGTTCAGCACACAACCCAGGATCCGGCAGCCGGCCACCATAAGCTGCTCTTTGATCTTTCTTACAAAACGGTAACTGACTGTCCCGCTGGCGATCACGATGACCGCCCCGTCGCAGTTTCTGGATACCACCGCGGTATCGATAACACTTCCCAGGGGCGGTGTGTCCACAATTACCATGTCATACTCATCCCTGGCTCTTTTTATCATTTCAGCAAAGTGGCTGTTTCCAAGCAATTCGCTGGGATCCGGCGGCACCGGCCCCGAAAAGATCATGTGCAGATTGGGAACATTGGTGACGCAGACCGCCTCATCGAATTCAGCCTGTCCTATCAGGTAATTTGACAAGCCCATCCATACTCTTCCCCTTTTATGTCTCCGGCGCATAACCGACTTCCGCAGATCCGCATCTACAAGCAATACCTTCCTGCCCATTTCCGCATAGGATTTTGCCAGTTCAAAGGAAATATTGCTCTTCCCTTCATTCGGAGTGCAGCTGGTAATGCAGATCACCTTTACGTCCTCTCCCGAAAATTCAATGTTTGTCCGCAGCATTTTAAATGCTTCTCTGGCACGAAAATCCAACTCCGTATTTTTCAGTTCAATTACCTGCAGCTTGACGTCCTCTTCCTTCGTCTTGCTTTTCTCTGTCTGCAGGCTCTGTTTGCTTCTGTCATTCATACTTCTGCTACAATTCCTCCATCTCTATCATCTCGCTGCGATTCTGATTCCATTCATCCTCATACTCTTCTTCCGCTTCATCCTGTATCCCGGCTTCTTCCCGATACTCCTGTACCTTTCTTTCCCTTTCGCCCCTGTGATTATGGCGGTGCTTTGCCGCCTCTTCCCCTTCCATGACGGGGATCATGGCAAGAGTGCTCAGTTCAAGATACTTTTCCACATCCTCGGAGGTCTTCACCGTATCGTCCGTCAAAAACCGCACTGTCAGCACGGCAATACACAGAAGCATTCCTATCAAAACCCCCATTAATGTCCATATTCCTACGGAAGGACTGGCCGGCAGTTCCGGAAGGTTTGCCGCATCCACCGTATTTACCGCCTCTATGTCCATTACCTCCTGGATCCGTGCGGAGGCCTCTGTACGAATTTCATCTGCTATGAGGCACGCCATGACCGGATCCGGATCCGTCACGGTGATTACAATGAGTCTGGTATCACTCAGGGCTTCTACTTCTACTCTCTTACTCAGCTCCTTCAGAGTATCCTCCAGGCCGCAGGATTCAATCACCTTCTCCAGCACGCCCCGGCTGGTGATCAGCTGAGCGTAATCCTTTGTCAGAGTGCTCCCCAGCTGCACATCGCTGTATGTTATGGTGTTCCCGTCGTTTTTATTCAGTATGTATACACTGGTGGAGGATTCATACTGCGGAGTAATCAAAAACATGCTTATTAAAAATGCCGCCAGTCCGCACGCCAGCCCGCAGACGGCAATCAGCCACAGTCTGTGCAGGAGCATTCCCAGCAGCTCCTGTATATCTACTTCCACCACGTCTTCATTTTCTTTATTCTGCATGCAAAACCTCCATGTCCTTTCCGTCCGCCGATCTTTTCCCTTTCATTACTGTATATCATGCTGACTGCAGAGAGCTCTTCCATACAGAAGATGCTCCGCATATTCTCTCTCAAGCTTTCGATACAGATAATCCGCGCAACTTTTGATCCTAGGCGCCCGCTTTCTGTCGCTATGGGCGTCCGTTCCCAGCAGATCCACCAATTTCCTCTTTAAAAGCGCTCTGGTATCACGCTTTGCTCTGCCGCCGAATACTCCCGTAACAGAACCGGTATTTATCTGGATCAATACACCCAGACTGCGCATTTCCCGGATGAACCCGAAGTCCTTTTTCATCAGAGCGCCATACCGCTCCACATGGGCTGCCACCGGAACATAACCTCTGTCCAGAATATCGCAGAGTGCCCTGCGGATATATCGCTCTTCCTCCCATGGATCAAATTCTGTCAGGATGCAGTCCGTTCCCTCCAGAGGAACGGCTCTGTCCGTTTCCAGAAGCTGCAGCACCTCCTGGCGAAAATAATATTCGGCGCCGTACTTCAGGTTGACTGCCAGGCCTTCTTTCCCTGCTGCTTCTTTCAGTCCGTCCAGAGACTCCAAAATCGTATCTCTGTCCGGGCAGCCCTTTCCCGGCATAAAATGAGGCGTGGCATAAATGGTTTCTATACCCTCCTCCCGGGCAATACGCAGCATATTCAGGGATTGCCGGATATTCACCGCCCCATCGTCCAACCCAGGCAAAACATGGGAATGCATATCTGTATATCCTAAGCCGCCCTTCATATAATCTCCCATCCATCGTTTCATATTTACTAATTGCCGGTACTGTCAAATAGTGTACTTTTTGACAGTATCCGTCCTGTGCGCCGATATGTAAAAAAAAGAGTTGCATTTAAGGGCAAAAGGTGATAATATTCTTTTATGTCAAAAAGTACACATTATGACAGCAGACTTTTATGCCGTTTCGTCCCTATTCTGTCTGTACCGCCGCAATCGGCGGTAAAAGGTTGTCTCGCTCATATCGCATTGCTTCAGGACTTCTGAAAACGGAAGTTTTTTTTGTTCCCAGGTTCTGACAAGGCTTTCAAAATTCTCCGGCGTCTCTTTTTTCGGCCTTCCGAATTTCACACCTCTTGCTTTGGCGGCTGCAATACCGCCTGCCTGACGCTTCCTGATATTTTCCCTTTCATTCTGCGCCACAAAAGATAAAACCTGCAGCACCAGATCCGCAATAAAGGTTCCCAATAAATCCTTACCGTTACGGGTATCCAGAAGCGGCATGTCTATCACGCAGATATCTATACCTATTTCCTTGGTAAGCACACGCCATTGCTGCAGGATTTCCTCATAGTTGCGTCCCAGACGATCGATGCTTAATACATACAGTGTGTCTCCCTCCTTCAGGCTTTGCACCAGTCTTTTATAATTGGGACGATCAAAATCTTTTCCCGACTGCTTGTCTCCGAAAATGTTCTGTTCCGGCACTGCCGCTTCCCTGAGCGCCTTCGTCTGCCGATCCTCATTTTGATCGGCGCTGGAGACCCTCACATATCCGTATACGTTCATCTTTATCCTCCTGCTCTGAAGTTATTTCTGCATTTATTATAAATCAGAGCAAACAATAGAATTCACTCTTTACGGGAACTCCATTTTGTCATGAAATGGGCGCCTCAGGGCGCACAAAAAATACCGTCCTGCAATTCAACAGAACGGTATTTCCCCACAATATTATTTCTTCAATTTTCCATGCTGTATACTGCTATATATGTATACTACCATATATGTATACTTCTATATACTCGAAATAATCAACTCCATCTTCCCCGTAAATTCAAGCCTTTTCACTCCATTGGGAACCAGGAAGAAGTCTCCTTTCTTCACAGGCTGGCTGTTGACAATACCGTCACCTGACAATACTGTCGCCAACAGGAAAGGTGCATCCGGCTCAAAGACAAATCTGTCGTTTACCTGCAGCTTCGATACCCTGTAATAGCTGCAGCGGTATAGTTCATTCAGGCGGTTTTCAGGCAGATTTGCCGCAGACATTACGCTGTCCTCCGCAGATTTTGCAGGAACGGTAATAACGTCTATGCTCTGCTCCACATGAAGCTGTCTGGGTTTGCCGTTTGACAGCCTGTCGTAATCATAGACACGATAGGTAATATCGCTGTTCTGCTGGGTTTCCAGTATCAGCAGCCCGCCCTTGATGGCGTGGACGGTACCCGGGTCAATCTGAATGAAATCTCCCTTCTTCACCGGGATTTCCCGGATAAACTCTTTCCAGCGCCCCTGATGAATCATATCTGCAAGCTCCTCCTTTGTCCCGGCGTTATGACCGATGACAAGGGACGCGTCCGGAGGACAGTCCAATACATACCAGCACTCCGTCTTACCCAGAGAACCGTTCTCATGAACCTTAGCATACGCGTCATCAGGATGTACCTGAATACTTAAATCAGCTTTGGCGTCAATCATCTTGATCAACAGCGGAAAACGATCATATGCCGCGTTTCCGAACATCTCAGGATGGGTTTCCCAAAGCTTGGAAAGCTTTACGCCTGCATAAACGCCATCCCGTATGGTTCCTTCACCGTTGGGATGGGCGGAAATACCCCAGCACTCGCCGATGTCCGTTCCCTCCACAGGATACCCGAAGTCCTCCCGCAGCCTGCTTCCTCCCCATATGTTGTGGGTAAACACGGGATTCAGGAACAGAATGTCCTGACAGGGACTATTACAGGAAAGATTTGCTCCCATAGTTTGTATTACCTCCTTATACCAGAAAGCGGAATCCTTCACGATTCTCTTCTGGGTCTGATAATTTACATATACAATGCCGAAACGCTGTTTATAGCCGTCGCTCCACTCGAAATTGTCCAAGAAGGTCCACAGGAAATAGCCCCTCACATCCGCGCCCTCTTCCATTGCCTTCTGCATTGCTCCTATATAACTGTCCAGAAAAGTAATTCTGTCGTTATCATGTACTCTGCCGTCAGGGGCCACGTTATCATGACAGCCCATGCCGTTTTCCGTAATATAAAGAGGCAGCGGATAACGCTCCGTCAGAAACTTTATGCCGTAATAAAAGGCTCTCGGCGTCACCGGCCAGTCCGTCCCGGTCTTGGGAAATCCCGGCTCCCTGGTGACAAACTCCGGCTCTCCGTCCTGTCCCGCCCTGATATAATAGCCGTTGTAAATATTCTGTCCCATGAAATCCAGAGGCTGATGGATAAGCTCCATATCCTCGGGGGTGATTTCCGGCAGGTATTCCTGAAACTGCTTCAGTCCTTCCTCCGGATAATGCCCCAGAAATACGGGGTCGGAGAACCAGGCCACGTTCCATGTCCAGTTGCTCATGGGATTGTAAAATCCGAAATAGACCTTCTTTGCCGCCTCAATATCCTCCGGAGAATCAGTGTAAGGATACGCCACGCCTCCTGTGGGCGCATACCCTACCCGGATGGACTGCCTTGCATATTTCCGCAGCATGATAACCGCTTTCCCGTGGGCTTTCAGCAGATTGTGGGCAATCCGGAAGGTCTCATTATAAGAAAGCTGAAGTCCCGGCGCATGAACGCCGCTCAGGTGCCCAAGCCCCACCGCGCACTGGGGCTCGTTGATGGTGATGAAATCCTGGCACAAATCCGAAAAATTCTCCGCCACCACCTTTGCATAATTACCGAACCAGTCCACCACCTCCGGATTCAGCCAGCCGCCCTTATCCTGCAGAGCCTGGGGAAATTCCCAGTGAAACAACGTCACATAAGGTCTGATACCGTTTTCCTTCATAGAGAGAATCATATTTCTGTACAGTTCCACCGCTTTTGGATTGACAGCCCCATCCCCGTCCGGAATCAGCCTGGCCCAGTTGATGGAAAAACGGTATGCCTTTATACCCAGATTACGCATCAGGGCATAATCCTCCCTGTACCGGTGCATATGGTCGCAGGAGATATTGGCGTTCTGCCCCTCAAATATCCTGCCTGCCTCCACGAAGGTATCCCATACGTTTTTCCCTCTCCCGTCCTCCGGGTCAGTGCCCTCCACCTGGTACGCGCTGCTCGCCACGCCCCAGACAAAATCCTTGTCAAACATAATTTAGCGCCCTTCCTTCCTCAAACATACCGCAGAGCTTGCAATGACAGACACCAGATAAAAAGGAAGCTTATCGTCCTCATGGGTTTCCTTCAGTCGAATCTCCACCCGGTGCAGCTTATCCTCCCCGTGCTCCAGCACGGTATCCAGCGCCAGCTTGTCCCCCCAGGTCTCGTCAAAATTAGCGTCCAGCACAAAGGGATGATCCTCGTCGCCGTCCAGAATCAGCTCCGCCACCGGCGCGGGAAGCTGCATGGTCTTTCTGTACTGAACCCCGATACAGCTGCCTTCCACCTCAAACGTAACAGATGCTCCCTGATCGGTCGCAGTCCAACCCTTTTTGAAAATATCGGTAATCACTTCCTGAGACGCAGGATCCGGCGTAAATCCCTGTAAAACAGGCGACGCATTGTCATTTCTGTACCGCACGGAATTTTCATAAGCGTTAGCCGTCAGGGGCTTTTTCAGGCTGATCGGCTCTTCCCTCTCTTCCGTATCCGACGAGACCCTATCCGTCAGCTCCTTATCCGTCAGACCCTCATCTTCCAGAATTTTATCCAGAAAATAAGTGATAACGGACGCCACCAACTCATGGCCGTAATCGTTGGGATGCAAGTCATCCGGCGTAATGGTACGGTTTTCCAGCCTTCCGGAAACAAGCTCCGGATAGATACAGCTCTGCATACTGACAGAGGGAAGCTCATAATACCGGGCCACCTTGCCATGCATCAGCTGGGCGTTTCCGCCGTTGTCATAGCATACATTATGTACCAGCAGCACTGCAGGCTGCCACTCCGCGCCGTAAATCCTGCGTACCAACCCCTCATAGGTCTCCAGATAATGAGGGGCCGCACTGTCATTTACCGAAAACTCCACAATGACAAAATCCGGCCTGTACGCCAGCAGGTCGCTGTCAACCCTGGCACAGCCAAACTGAGAGTCCGTTGCCCCTATCCCGGCGTTCAGGTATACAAATTCCGCATCGGGAAAAGTCCTGCACCACCATTCATACACACGGTAAGCATAGCAGAGTTTCGGGTTCGTTGCAAGAGATCCCTGGGTAATGGACCCCCCCAGGAAACCCAGCGTCAGCTTTTCCCCTTGTTTTGCCCGCCGAAATACACTTTTTATTCTCTCCTGATTTCCGCGGTTTGCCACCGCAGCCTCATAATTCAAATTGATCATATCATTGCTCCTTCAGAAATATCATTTCCATATATCATCTCCAAGAGACACAATAAAGGCGCTTAGTTCCTCCGCCATCTTTTCCGCCTCCGGAATACGGATATGCCCCGGTGTGCCGCAGCCGTTTTTTTCATACAGGAAATGATGCACCCGGGGGCTGTCAAGCGCCCCGCAGACGTCCTCAATGGCCCGATCCCAGGCTGCGTCATGCCCCAGAATGGTGGTAGTCAGCACAAAAACGGCCTTCGGGTAAAGCTCCATCAGCTTTTCCACAAAAGCTTTGTACCGCCCGCGCCAGTTTGCCGCCTTTTCAGACGTATAGTTTTCCGCCATGTAATTCTCCGGATTTGCGTCATTCTGCCCGATAGCCAGTACCACCACATGGGGGGTCCATCTGCCGAAATCCCATTTTTTGGTAGTTCCCAGCTGAGGGTTATACTGAATCCTGTCATAGATGGACTCCATGCCCACAAAATCAGGCCCGCAGAACCAACCCGTCTTATCCAGAAGCGCCGCACCGCCCTGGGCAGTGATGTGCAGCTCCGCATTCAGCTTCCTGGCCGTCATCCAGGAATAGGAATACCAGCTGTTGGAAAATTCACCGTCATGCTGCGGGTCTTCCTTGCCCGCATACTCCACGGCCTCCGACACTTCCCCGCAGGATACGCTGTCGCCGAACACCTCAATACGCCGCCCGGGAACCCCGGGCGAAGGCAGCACCTGACTCCCATCCTCCAGTTCAAATCCGTGGAAAGTAAAATAATGGCAGGCATCCATGCGCTTGAACAGAAGCAGCTCATGCTCCCCCTCAGCCAGATTCCGGCCCAGACAGCAGCCCTGCCGCCGGCCGGCTTTTCCCCGGGACACATCGCCGTCCTGCCCCTCTCCGTCCAGCAGGAATTTTCCCTGCACACCATCCAGAATATAGCCCACATAATTAGAGCCATAGCTCCTGTGGTTGGAAATAACGGCTCCGATGCTGCTTCCGGTGAACCGGATGCTCACATAGCTGCCCGCATAGACAAACACCGGGGCCTGCCCGTCCTCAAAATCAATCCGCCCACTGTATGTCAATTCATTATGGCTCGGCAAAACCAACATTTTCCTTCCCCCCGCTTTCCTGTGCTTTTTACTCGTTCAGCAGTTTAAGATTTTTCTCGATCAGCCCGCACCTCTGGGCAACGCACTCCACGCTCCTGCCGGGGTCTGCAGGCGTATGAAACACATAATCCTTCAACCTGTCAAGAGTAGTTGCAGCCACATGAAGCCTTGTGTCTGAGGAAGCATAATAAATAAACACCTCTTCCTTCTCGTTGACAATAGCGCCGTTGGTAAACACAACATTGGACACGTCCCCCACCCGTTCGTCTCCTCTGGGGCCAATCAGCAGGCCGGAGGGCTCTGCAATTACCCTGGAGGGATCGTCCAATGCCGTGGCAAAAGCGTAAATCACATATCGTAAGCCCGCCGCCGTGTTCCTGACCCCGTGCGCAATATGTATCCAGCCCAAATCCGTCTTTATGGGAACTGCGCCTGCGCCGTTTTTAGCCTCCGTGATAGTGTGGTATTTGCGGAGGCTTGTCATCTTCTCCTCATCCACCACCGCATGGGTAATATCGCCGCAAAGCCCGAAGCCGATACCGCCGCCGCTTCCCGTCTCAATAAAATCGTCCATGGGCCTGGTGTAGAAAGCATATTTGCCGTTCACAAATTCAGGGTGCAGCACCACATTTCTCTGCTGAGGGGAACGCAGGGTTACAAGGTTGTCAAGACGCTCCCAGTGCTTTAAATCCTTTGTGCGCACAATGCCGGCTGCAGCCACGGCTGCGGACAAATCATTTACCGACCTGTCCTTGCTCTCAGAGCAGAAAACACCGTAGATATAGCCGTCCTCATGCTGCGTCAGGCGCATGTCGTACACATTGGTTTCCTCCGGGCAGGTGTCCTCCAGCAGAATCGGGTAATCCCAGAACCGGAACCCGTCCACGCCGTTTTCGCTTTCCGCCACCCCAAAGAAGGATTTGCGGTCATTCCCTTCAATGCGGGCCACCAGATAATATTTTCCGTTCAGATAGACTGCCCCGGAATTCATCACCGCGTTGACTCCAAGACGCTCCATAAAATAGGGATTGCTCTCCCTGTCCAAATCATACTGCCATGTCAGGGGAATATGCTCCCTTGTCAGGACAGGATAAACATAACGATCATAGACGCCATTGTAAAAAGCGGTGTCCTTTTCATTTTTTCTGCTCAGCAGATCCTCCTGCTTTTTTGCCATTTCAAAATATTTTTCATGTACCATAGCTGTCTCTGTCTCCTATTCTCTCGTCCATGCACCTTCCGTCTCCTGTGCCGCCATCCCAAGCTTTACGCTTCCTTTTACGCCTCCTCTTCTATCTCCGCCAGCTCCCGCGCCCGCTTCAATATCTCCATGCACATCCTGCCGTTGTGATAAGGACATTTCCAGGGCTCCACAATGGGTCTGTCCGGATAGGGCTTTCCCTCTTCGTCCACCTCCCAGAACCACTCGGAGCCGGAACGGCTGTCCACCACATATTTCAGAATAAATTCCCACTGGTTCAGTGCCGCCTCCAGATACTCTCTGTGGCTGCCATCCTTCTGGTAGCCATTTAAAAATCCTATCACGCTCTCCGCCTGCACCCACCAGATGCGATGGGTATTCACCACGCCTCTCTCGCATTCGTCTGCCAGAGAATGACCGTTGAAAGCTGTATTGTAAATCTGCGCCGTCAAATCCTTCGTGACGGGCGTCAGCTTTTTCTCATAATCCGGATTTCCAAGCACCCCCACTCCCAGGTCTATCAGCCATGCCGTCTCAATGTCATGTCCGTAGGAATGCAGATCGATGATTGAGTTATAATTTTCATCAAAAAATACTTCCTGGCGATGTCTTTCCGGGTTGTAGATCTTATCCGCAAATGTATCCAGAATCCATTCCAGCCGCCTGCCCACCCTTTCATTCCCGGAAACCTTATAAAGCTGGGTATAGGCTTCAAACACATGAAGCAGGGTGTTCATGGTCTTTGCCGCCATGACGCCGTTTTCCGACAGCTTCTCATTGGAGGCAGGCTGAAAATCAACGGTAAAGGCCTCCAGATACCCCACCGAATCCGTACATTTTCCTTCAATTAAGTCAAACAGCTCGAAAGCGGTATTCAATGCTTCCCTGTCCCCCAAAGCCTCATAATAGGAGGCGATGGCATAAATGCAGAACGCCTGATTGTAGGTATGCTTTGTAGTGTCCTCCGGTGTGCCGTCCGCCTGCAGAGACCAGTAAATCCCCCCGTTTTCCCTGTCCAGGCAGTGTTCCTTCAGAAACCGATATCCATGCTCCGCCTCCGCCCTGACGTCCTCCGGGGAATACCCGTATTCCCGGCAATCCTCCGTTGTAATCAGACCTTCCTTGCAGCAAAGATATACGTTGGAAAAAAACCAGGTAATCCTGCTGTTCAAAATACAGCCCTTTACTGCCTCCCGATCCGTTTTCAGGTCATAGGACACATAGCCGTACCAGCCTCCCCGGGCGTCATCCCTTAAGGAACGCCAGAAAGGAACAATTTTTCCCAGCAGATGATCCTTCGCCTCTGCCGCCAGTCTTGCCATCTCCGCCATCTTATCTTCTCCCTCTCAAAAATCTTCATTCCGTTCACATTAGCCCTGCCAACACCTTCGGGTATGCGCAGGAACAGTCATGCCTGTTAAACAGCCCGAACAGCTCCCCTTCGCCTTCAAACAGTCCGTTGTCCCACCAGACACAGGGAACCCCTATTTCCCCTGCGGCGTGTACATAATAGCTGACCCACTCTGCCCGTTCCTCTTCGTTGTCCTCCTTGTTCATAGCGCCGAACTCACCGATAATAACGGGAATCCCCTTATCCGTATACAACTCCTTCAGGCTCTGCATCAGCGAATCTATGGCCTGCGTGTCATGATTCCAGTTTCTCCTGCCGGGAATCTGCAGGGCAAACTCATAAGGCTCATAGGCGTGTACGGAAATTATCACCCTTTTGTCCTCCGGCGCCTCAATATGCCGGATGCCCACAGTGCAGTTTGCGCCGTATCCGGGCAGCATCACATAGCGCTCCGGATTGTGTCCCTCTGCGGCCCTTACCGTCTCCAGAAACGCCCGGTTGGTGGCGTTTACTACGTCCCAGCCCTCTTTATCGCCGCCGTTCCATTCCAGCTCCGTGCCAATTTTACGGGGCTCGTTCTGGGCCTCGAAAATCAAGTGATCGTCATACGCTGCAAACCGTTCACAAATCTGCCCCCACACAGCCTTCATCTTCCCGCAGGCCGCCTCACAGTTGTCATAATAGGGATAATTCCAGTCCTCATGGTGAAGGTTCAGTATAATATATGCATTCCTTTTATAAGCATAATCCACTACCTGCTGTACCCTGTCCAGCCAGCTCTTTTCAATAAGAAAGTCCGGCCCGGCCTCCAGATGGTTGGTCCAGGACACCGGAAAACGAATCAGATTAAACCCTGATTTCAGCATGGTATCCACCAGATCCTCCGTGATGACGGGGTTGAACCAGGCCGTCTCAAAGGCCTCCGGCGCCGCGTCCCGGGGCAGGCTGGCGCTTACAGCGTCCAGCGTATTTCCGATGCTGATTCCCACTTTAATATTTTTTACGAAATTCATTGCCTCTGACATACCCTGTCTCCTCTCTGCCGGCTATGAAAAAAGGGCTGCTGCAAATTCTGATCCATTTACAACAGCCCCGTTTAGCTTATCTTTCAGCTATCTCATTCCGATTTCTCTGTCGTTGTCGTTTGTCACGCTATTGTCTTTGATGTAGGCAACGATTTCTTCCAGCGTGGTAAATGCCAGGCCCACATAGCTGTCTGCACAGCCGTAGTAAATGGCAATCTTTCCGCTCTCGGAATCATGAATGGTTGCACAGGGGAAAGTGACGTTGGGAACAAAACCTCTCTCCTCGTACCACTCCTCGGGAGTCAGCAGGAAGTTCTCGCAGCGGTACAGAACCTTGGAGGGATTCTCCAAATCAAGGATAGCACCTCCGATGGAGTATACATATCCGTTACAGGTTCCGCTGACGCCGTGGTAAAACAGCAGCCAGCCCTCGCTGGTCTCGATAGGAGCAGCGCCCCCGCCGATTTTTAAGGACTCCCACCATTCATTGCCCCGGCTCATCACATGTCTGTGCTTCCCCCAGTATACCAGATCCGGACTCTCGCTGATAAATATATCACCGAAAGGCGTATGGCCGGAATCGGAAGGACGGCTCAGCAGCATAAAGTTGCCGTGAATCTTTCTGGGGAACAGGACTGCGTTACGGTTAAAGGGAAGGAAGGGGTTTTCCAGCCTGGTAAAGGTCTTGAAATCCGCAGTCTTCGCCATACCGATGGACGCTCCGTAAAAGTCCTGGCACCAGATAATATAATAGGTGTCCTCCACCTTTACCAGTCTGGGATCATAAGCATAAACAGGCATAAAAGGCTTGCCCGCCTCGTCCACAAAAGGAATCTTTTCCTTATCGAACTCCCAGTGAATGGCATCCTCGCTTCTCCCCAGATAAATATAGGGAATGCCGTTGGTCTGCTCTCCTCGGAACACGCCGATAAACTTTCCCTCATAGGGCATCACCGCACTGTTGAAGATACGGGCTACACCCTCTAAGGGATTCCTCCCGATAATGGGATTCTCCGTGTATCTCCAGACCGGCGCACCTTTCAGCCCTTCGGGCTTTTCCTGCCAGGGCACATTGGGCACCGCAGGTGAAATCATCTTAATATTGCTCATATTCTATTATAACCATGCCTTTCTGCAGAGTACAAAAGCTTTTATACCGGGGCGGCAGATACCATACCGCCCCGGACCGGACTGCTGCTATTAAGCTCAGTTGCCGTATGTGGAATCAAGTGCATCCTGTATTTTCTGCTTAAAGGTCTCCTGGAACTGCGCAGGGGTCATCTCACCCTTCATCAGAAGCTGAAAACCGTTTCCGGCGTCGGTGCCGTACATATTATTTGACAGGGCATTCCAGAAGTCAACGGTAGAATGCGCACCGCAATCGAACATTACATTGTAGTTCTCCTCCTGCAATTCAGGCTCGAATGCGTTTTCGTTATACCACCAGTTCAGGGTTGCCTTATCGTCACGAACGCTGATGTCGTCATGATACCAGTTAAAGAAATCGGACAGCACATAGTACGCGGTGCCGGGGTTCTGGCTGCCTGCTGCGATAATGTAGTAGCTGGTGCCGGATGCAGCGTTCTTGCCGGGGTTGCTGTCCTTGTTGCCGGAGTAACCTACAGGCCAACGCACATATGCGGTGTCAAAGGTCAGATTCTTGTCCGAACCTGCGGAATAATTCTCCTGGCCGTTTGCAATCCATACGGCAATGGGGAAGAAACCGATATTACCCTGGCAGTACTGAATTCTCATACTGTCGGAAGGGTTTCCTTCATAGTCATAAGGATAACAGATGCTGTAGCCGTCCGTGGACTTATAGGTATTGTACATATCGTACATCATCTGCAGAGCCTCGCCGGTTGCAGCAGAGGACAGTGTCTCCGTGGTGCCGGACGCAATGCTTGCACCGTTGGACATCATCAGCTGCTCAAAGGTCTCAGCCTCATATCCGCAGTAGCCGTACTGGTCAACCTGTCCGTCGCCGTCTGTATCCTGGGTCAGCACCTGGCAGTACTCGATGAACTTGTCCCAGGTCCACTCGCCCCGCTCCCAGAGATCTCTGGGATCTTCCAGATTGTTCTCCTCCAAAAGCTGCATGTTGAAGCCCAAAGGATAAGTGCCTTCCACGTTGGTCTGCCCGGATTTCTGATACAGGATGCATGCCTTTCCGTCTCCCATATCCAGATAACCCATATTGGACTGGTCGGTAAACAGATCGTCATCTGCAGGCAGAATGGTCTTCAGGTCAACTGCCAGACCGTTCATCTGTGCGGGAATCGCCATACTGGATTCCACCAGATATACTTCACAGTCGGGGCTGCCCGCAATGATGGAGGTGTTGATGGAGTCCTGGACTCCTTCATAAGTCAGGTTTTCCCAGGTAAATTTCACACCGTATTTTTCTTCGATAGCCTTTACATTGTCCCACTTCATCTGAGCAACGTTCCGGTTAATTGCCTTCTGGGCTGCGGTTTCCGCACTGTCGCCTTCTTCGTCCTGGGCGCTTACCCAGTCGGGGCTGACTGACATATCGCCGTCAGCATAGTTTGCACTGTCATAGTACTGTACCCACCAGGATCCAAACTCAATGTGGCCGTCACCGGAGCCGAATACCTTGTCAGTATCCACGGAAGCTCCCTGATTGCCGGAAGCGCCCTGGTTACCGGAATTTTCCTGAGTACCGCTCTGACTGTCGCCGCTTTCACCGTTTCCGCAGGCTGCCACGGACAGAGTCATAGCTGTAGCCAGACCCAGCGCCATAATTTTTTTCATATTCTTCATTCTTATCTTATCCTCCTTATTCCGTCATACCCACAGTTACGCTGTACACTTCCCAGTCGCTCTTGGATTCGCACTGAAGCTGATCGATATACTGAGGGAAGTCCGCACCCAGATATGCCTCCAGCTGCTCATAGGTGTACTGCACAGAGCTTCCGTCCGCAGAAACAGCGCCATCCACCTCAAAGGTATCCTGGTTCACGGCACGCAGCCAGTTGCCAAGAGGGTTCGGATTCGCATCTGTTGCAGTTGCAACAAACCACAGAGGATCCGCACAGCTGTAGTTGATTGTAAGTACACTGCCGGGTACCAGAAGGGCCTTCTGCTCGTCACTCAGCTGTACGCCGCCCTGACCCCAGCCGGATCCTTTGATTCCTGCAAAGCCTTCCAGCTCGGTAACGTTATGTGCAGCCTTGATGGGCTTACCCACAGTTACGCTGTACACTTCCCAGTCGCTCTTGGACTCGCACTGAAGCTGATCCATATGCTGGGTGAAATCATCCCCCCAATATACTGCCAGCTGCTCATAGGTATACTGTACGGAGCTTCCGTCTGCGGAAACGGCGCCATCCACCACAAAGTCATCCTGGTTCACGGCACGCAGCCAGTTGCCAAGAGGATTCGGGTTGTCGTCCGTTGCCGTTGCAACAAACCACAGGGGATCCGCACAGCTGTAGTTGATCGTAATGACACTGCCGGGTACCAGAAGAGCCTTCTGATCGTCGGTCAGCTGTACGCCGCCCTGACCCCAGCCGGAGCCTTTGATTCCTGCAAAGCCTTCCAGCTCAACCTCAGAACCTACTGCCGTATAATTGCTCTTGGTTCCGATGGTTACACTGTACACTTCCCAATCGCTCTTGGACTCGCACTGAAGCTGGTCAATGTACTGAGGGAAGTCAGCACCCAAATATGCCTCCAGCTGCTCATAGGTATACTGTACGCAGCTGTTGTCGGAAGCGACATAGCCGTCCACCACAAAGGTATCCTGGTTCACGGCGCGAAGCCAGTTGCCAAGAGGATTCGGGTTAGCATCCGTTGCCGTTGCAACAAACCACAGAGGATCCGCGCAGCTGTAGTTGATCGTAAGCACACTGCCGGGTACCAGAAGAGCCTTCTGATCGTCCGTCAGCTGTACACCGCCCTGGCCCCAGCCGGAACCCTTGATTCCTGCAAAGCCTTCCAGCTCAGCCTCGTTGTCAACATACATCAGATTTGTGTCATGACCGGTTCTCTCAAAGCCTTCCGGAGCCACAAATGCCACGGTGGAATCTGCGGTCAGCAGATTGCCGGACGCATCCAGGAAACGAATGTTGTCAATGTACAGGGTTGCATTGCCTGCACCTGCATCCACGCCGGTGTCGGTGGTAAAGCGGACGATAAAAATATTGCCGGCGTCCGCAACAAACTCTTCACCTGCAGACAGAGTCGCCACAGATTTCATGGGGTTTTTCTTTTCCACATAGACGGACCAGTCGTCGCTGCTCTCGTTCCTGTCCGCGCCGCTCCAGGCGAGAATCTTACCGGAGCAGGCGTTGAAGCTGCCGTCCTCATAGGATACACCCATGGTTATCTCCATGCTTGCCACCTTTGCCACGTCAGCGCCCAACAGGCTGGTCGCGTCAATAGCCACATAGGGATTTTTTCCTGTCAGGTTCTTTACCTGCAGAGCCTTACTGCCGTTAAAATCAGCAATGGAAAGCTCTATGTCAGCCGCGTCCGCAGGCATGGAA
The DNA here is from genome assembly GCA_023664365.1 of Acetatifactor muris. Lineage (GTDB taxonomy): Bacteria > Bacillota > Clostridia > Lachnospirales > Lachnospiraceae > Acetatifactor > Acetatifactor muris_B. The sequence continues at coordinate 43,603 of JAMPFR010000005.1, forward strand.
TATGCAGATACAAAGCCCATATTCCCATCCTCAAAGTCAATGCTTGCATCCTCCGCCACAGGTTCCTGTACCGCCGGTTCAGGAGTACTCTCAGGCTCGCTCTCGGAAGGCGCGGATACGTCCCCCGCAGGCGTGGAGTCTGAAGACTGCTGGCTGTCATCGCCGCATGCTGCCATGGACAGTGCCATGGTGCCCGCCAGAAGGCAGGCCAAAAATTTTTTCTTCAACTTTTTCATCCTCCTTTTTTTGTTGTTAAAAGTTGATTGGGTTTACGAAGAGCCGTTATCCTACGATACCGCTTCTCTCCACACCCTCTATAAAGTATTTCTGCAGGAAGACATAAATCAGCACAATGGGCAGCAGTACCAGAATGATACCCGCGTCCAGATACAGCTCCTGGAGAGTCACCGACAAAATCTTGTCCTGATTGGCGATCACTCCCTGTAAGCCGGCTATCTTCTTACTGATTACGATGTCTTCATTAATCAGAAATAACTTTGCGTAAAAAGTATCGTTAAACTGCCACACGATAGAAAACACCGCTACCGTGATGACAGAGGGCATTGCGTTTCTTAACATAATCCGGAAGTAGGTGTACCACACCCCTGCGCCGTCCACCAGCGCCGCTTCCTCGATTTCCTTGGGCAGCCCCCGGAAGAACTGATTGAAAATGTAAATATACAGTCCGGAGCGGACGCCGCAGCCCAACAGAGTCATAATGTACATGGGAATGGGCGTACCCATCAGGTTGACGGTAGATCCCGTTATCAGCTTTACCAGTCCCAGGGGATTGAACTCCCTGAAGGACAGGTACAGCGGAAGCATGATGGTATGGGAGGGAATGACAATCATTACCACCACGCAGCCAAACAGAAGCTTCTTTAACGGAAAGTCAAATCTTGCAAAGCCATACCCTACCATGGAGCAGATTAAAAGCTGCAGCAGGGTCAGTGTCAGGGTATAGATCAGATCTCTTGCCATGGTGGGAAGGTAATCCAGTCTCAGCGCCGCCAGAGAATACCTCTCCAGGGTAGGATTCTTCGGTAATACAAACACCATGGGATCCAATGCATCCGAGTTTGAGGAGAAAGAGTTCACCAGCATTCCTATCACAGGAGAAAGGATGACATAACTGACGCCTATGAGGATAGCTGCCTTCAATATACCCAAAGCAATCTTCTTGATGTCGTTTCCCAGACTCTTCCGCTGATCCGGATCCTGTGCGGAGGCTTTGAGCTTTCTCAAAAAATTATTTTGTGTCATTGCCTTTTGCATTTTCTCTCCCCCTTCCCTAGTTATAGTAGAACGCGCGCTTCTGGATAAAGCCGCATATGACTACGAGAATCACGCAGGTGACTATGGTGGACACAAGGCTGAACACGGACCCGAGGCCGTAATTAAACTGTGTCAGCGTAGTCTCATAAGCCAGATTCACCACATTACTATCCGTAAAGCTGTCCACAATGGTGTAAACCACGTTGGTGATGATATGAGGCATCACCATGGGGAATGTCACCTTCCAGAAGGTTTCATACCCCGTTGCACCCTCAATCTTTGCCACCTCGTACATGGAACCGGGAATGGACTGAAGGGCTGCAATGAAGATGATAATCTGTACGCCGCTGGCGGAAATGATGTCGTTAATCCTCGCCACCGCCTGGACAATATAATCCAAAATGGAGGCAGGCAGTCCCAGGTTCATAAAAATACTGATGAGGTAATCCACATCAAAGGCCAAGGTGGAACCTGCCGTTGCCGCCGTATCCGCCACCTGGGTGGAAATACCGCCGTTCATCATCTGCTGGCTCAGATTCATGGCCGCCGTGATGGCTCCGGAATTTAAGATAATAGGCAGGAAGAAAATGGCCCTGACTAACGTCCTTCCGGGGAATTTCTTATTCAGCAGCATAGCCATGAACAAACTGAAAAAGGTAATCAGCGGCACGTCGATCAGCATATTCATTACGGAGGTAGTCAACTCCTGCTTAAAGCTGGGATGTACCATAAAGGCATAACGGAAATTTTCAATTCCCGCAAAATCCAGGGTATAACCGCCATTGATAGCGTCTATTGTCATGGTGCTGAAAGCGAACTGTCCCGTCATAAACAGGCTTCTCACATAGAAAACCAGGAAACCTACCAGCCAGGGCAGAATAAACAGCCAGCCCATCATGCTGCGTTTTTGGAGAAGAGTCATTTTTTTCTTTTTTTTCATTTACATCCCCTCCATTCTGTAGGACATTGCAGGTATCTCCATGCCGTCCGCTTCTAAAGCTTCGTCGTCGTAGTTGATATAGAGTGTCACGCCGTTGTCGTAGGTGACTTTTCTGACGCCGTTTTCCAGAATCTCATGCCCTGTCATCCTGGCCCCTGACACATATTTCAGCGCCTCATTTACCCGGCTGTAGATGTCGGCCGCCTCCCCCTTCCACACATCAAAGGTAGTGGCATAATAACGGTTCAGGCCGGTGTCCTTCATCCTGCTGGATTCATTCCAGGTAAAGACATAATGCGGAGAAGCCCCCGCCTCGATCATCTTCAGAACGACGCCGGTCATATCCTCCTCGTCCTGATAATTTAACAGGTCCGTGGAGTAAGAGATACAGCCGTGGATCACCATCTCATAAAAAGGAATGCTTTCATCCACAATCTGATATTTGTTGGACTCTATGGGCACGTTGATAATGTCTGTGCTGTAAGGGAAGCTGTAAGCGTTTGCGCCGTTGGTCATAAGCTTCCTGCCGGTACCCGCCAGCACATCCAGCTGCGCCTGCAGCACATCCAGCGCCTCTTCTCTGTTAATAAGCTCCGTCCGCTTTTTGTCGGAGGTGAGCACATTGCCCAAATCCCGCAATGATACGCCGTAAAGCTCATACTTCTCAATTTTTTTTGCGAACTTACCCACATACCTTGGCAGGAATTTGGGAGAAAGCAAATCATACCTGGTCTCCATGTAATCCAGCCCTGAGGTGTTTCTTAAGGTAGTCGGGTTTACCTGGCCGAAGGAGGCTACAAATCCCGCCCCGTAATACCGGGAGCTTTCTGCATTGTAATTAAAGCCGTCGTCCGCAAAAGTTACCTGTTGGAAGGCTACATCCGCATACAGCCTGCCCCCTAAGTCAGCCAGGGTCTGATTCAATTTCTCCAGACCGGATTTGCCTCCCAGCTTTCCCATGACCTTTATCTTGTCTGCCGCGTCATGATAATACCCGCCGTTGAACCAGCCCTGGAGATTCATCACCTGGTTGGAGATACCTGCCTCTGACAGCTCCTTTGCCATGGCCTCCGCATCCTCAAAATCCGTCATAACGAAGGTATGGAGATACTGTACCCCCAAAAAGTGCGCCGTCTCCTTTACCCCTGCAATCACGTCGTAGTAGAAGGGAATATCTCCCCCCTCTGTCTGAGGCGTCAGCCGGCCTTCTGCAATCAGCCGGTCCCTGTAATAGTTTGCCAGACCCGCATAGCCCTGATAGGTTTCGTCGGGGAAGCTGTAGCTCACCATCATGTTGATATCGTACATATCCGGCTCCATGACAAACACATCTGTGGAGGAATTGCCGAACATACGCAGGTTGTCAATGTTTCTGAGTACAAAGGTGGGATATGCGTAATTGTAATCGTTATAGCTGCCGGAAACTCCCGCCGTAATCACTGCGGTGGTGGCTCCGTCCTCCACCGTCACCAGCAGATCCCTGTCTGTCCGGCAGATGCCGAAGACGGGCAGCTTGGCGCTGTATGTATTCTCAATGGTGGTATAATTGGCCGCCATGGGATCAATGTCATAAACATACTGTGAGTAGTTTGCCGCTGACGTCTTGCCGTTGTTGAACCGTATCAGGGAACCGGAGCCGTTGGGCACCACCAGGTATCCTTCCTCGGTGTTGTGGGCGGCTCCCATATAACGCAGCAGCTGAATACGGTAGATATATCCGCCGCCGTACTCCCCGATGCCGCTGACCGGCACGGAGACCTCCAGCTTATCGCCGTTTAGCCGGTATTCCAACGGAATATCAAAGTGAATCTGCCCCTCTGCCAAATCCCCTACCTGATAAATGTAGCGGATACCGTTTGTAATGCTCTCAGCCGAGAACTGCCCCTTTGCCACCGACTGGCTGTAGGAATCCAGGTTGTTGGACTTCACATCCGCGTTATAATACTGCAGGATGAACTGTGACTTCAAATAATTGATGTTAGCCTTGTTGGCAATACTGTCCTCATCTGCATTCAGGGGATTGGCGTAGGTGACGCTGCCGTTCCGTCTGTCATACACCGCCACGTTGGCCGTGGCCGTATCGGTATAGAGCTTCAGATATTCGTTCTCCTCCACCAGCACAAAGCCCGGCACGTCACCGGACGCCTCCTGCCTGGGAGTAAAGGGACTGCCTGTCTCGTACTCATAGCCGGAAAGGTATGATTTGTACTTGTCATACCATGTGTAATGAATGAAGTAGTACAGCAGATAAGCCAGTACCAGCACCGCCGCCAGACACAGAAGGGCAAGCACTGTCTTTTTCTTCAGGCTCATGGGCTTTTTTATTTTCTTTTCCTTGGAAGATTTCATGCTCCTGCCTCCTACGTCCTAAAAATAATTTCCGTGTATATACTTCTGACGAAATTCACCACCATGCCCAAAAGGTTACTCAGCAAAAGCAGCAGAAAGATAATGATAAACACTGCCACCAGGGTGAGAAACAAAGTGATAAGGGTTTTGCCCAAGGTATAATTATGTACCTGCATAATGCCCACCAGCACCATAATCACACCGTAAGCGATACCCACCGCCAGAATCATGGTGTAAAAGGCCTGCTCGTCATCCGCCACGAACTGGCTCACCAGGGTGCCCAGAAACATCATTATGGTGATAGGTACCGTGCCGTAGCCCACCGCTATGGCAATGTCCTTCATCCTGCCCTCCCCGTTCATCAGGCAGGTAATAGACCAGTTGCTGACGCAGAGCAGCAGATACGCCGCCAGAACACCTATCAGTTCATACAGACTGTCAACGCCCCTGGGGTCTATGTCGTTAACCACAAAGGAAGCCAGCAGCCGGTTGGATGAAAAGCTGACGGAAAACAGTATGACCATCAGAATGGCAAGGGGCACGCTGCCCCTGTCCTGGTGGCGAATCCAGTAATATCCGTCCATGGGGTGGGTAATGGTATAAAACATGTATTTCCATTTTTCCTTTGAAAAGTATTTACCCATTTACCACACCTCCCTTTTCCGCTTTTTTCTTTTTCCACTGCTTACAGCCAAACCAGATCAGCAGCAGCACTGCAATGCCTGTGAGGAAATAACTGGCGTTTGCCGTCAGCATATCGTTTCTGTAACGCCTGAAGGCTACGGAGTAATGGTCTCTGTTCATGCCAAGCTCCAGATATTTCATAGCCTGCTTATAGTCTCCTGCCGTCAGATAGGCCTTCCCGATACCGGTGTTAGCCAGCTCGTTGTTCTCGTCAAGCTCCAGCACCCGTTCCCAGACAGCCACTGCGGAAGCCTCGTTGCCGTCGTAGCGAAGTCCCACGGCCTCGTTAATCAGCCTGCCGTACTCTGTCATCTCAAAACAGCAGATATCTCCTCTGGTAGCGTCCAGCACCACAATCCTGTCACCGATGTCCTCCACTGCCACAGGCAGTGCGAAGGTTCCCTCCTGGCTGCCCAGGCCGCCGAAGATATACAGCAGATTGCCCTCATGGTCATAGGTAAAGATGCGTCCTCTCTTTCTGTCCAGACAGGAATAAATGCCGTTGTCACGGTACACCACATCCGTGAACTGAGAAGGCCCGGCATACTCGGTATTGCCGTCAATCCAAAGGTCGCCTCCTACGTTGCCGTTCTCCCCTTTCTTGATAACATCCTCTCCTCTGGGGTTTAAACGTCTCACGCCCTGCACGCCGTTAGGGTCGATGTTGGAAGCGTATACAAAGCCGTCGGGGTCAATATCGATTCCCGTAAACTCCGTGGGTATAAATAACTGCTGTTTTGCTCTCTCCTCCTTGGACGCCAGCCTTGCCCAGAATTTTTCCCAGGCGCTGATCTCCACGTCGATGGTACCGAAGAAGGTGGAAAAGTTTCCGTTGCTCTCAAACACCATGATGCCCTCAAACATGTTCTGTGCGATACAGTACACTCTGTCCGCATAATCCACCGCCACCTTTAAGGGAACAAATACATAGTTATCCTCCAGGCTCTCGGACTGGGGATTTGCCACAATCTTTACCAGCTTGCCCGCCTGATCCAGCGCCACAATACGGTTGTTCTGGGAATCCGCAATATAAATTTCGTTCTTTTCCGATACAAACACGCCGTAAGGCTGCTTGAAGCTGTCCTCCGTACCGTTGTTGTCAAAGGTGGTAATCACGTTTAAGACCTGCTTCATCCTATTGTCCAGCACTACAATACGGTTGTTGCCGGTGTCCGCCACATAGATTCTGCCGTCATCCGCCTGGCTTAAATCCTGAGGCGTCACGAAATTCCCCAGCGGCTCGCCGTTGTAGGTAAAGTCGCCTCCCCGAATGGTAGTATCCGGCACATAGGCCGCGGGGGTAAAATGGATATACTCTCTGTAATCGTAGTTATAGGTATCATAGGGAATGGAAGTCGCATGCACTTCCTCCGCAGTCATGCCCGCCAGCAGCAGGGACGCCAGACAGATGGACAGGACCCGCGTAAATTTCCGGAATTTTTTCATTTCTTTAACCTGCCTTTCTGTAGACTAGTCTTTCATACCTGAGGAAGTCATGGTCTCCAATACGTTCTTCTGGCAAATCAGGAAGAAGGTAATGGGAACTGCCGCAATGATAAAGGTAACTGCCGCAGCGGCGCCGGCTCTTGCCATACCGCCTGCGGAGACCTGCTGCAGCGCATACTGCAGGGGTTTCAGCTGCTCATCCCGCAGGAAGGTGCTTCCCGTGTTGCCCCACATCTGCTGGAACTGGAAGATAGCCAGTGTCAGCCACGCAGGCTTTACGTTGGGCATTACGATATTCCAGAATATCTTCCATTCGCTGGCTCCGTCCAGTCTGGCAGACTCCATCAGGGAATCGGGCAGCTGCTCCATAAACTGCTTCATCAGGTACAGCCCCATACCGAAGGAGCAGGCCGGCAGAATCAAAGCCAGGTAGGTATTGTTGATATGCAGCCAGGAAATAATCATATACTGCGGCGTCTGGGTTACCGTCCAGGAAAACATCATGGAAAGCACTACCATGCTGAACAGGATGTTTTTGCCGGGAAACCGGTGCTTCGCCAGCGGATAGGCCGCCAGGGAAGCAACAATGACATGCCCCACCATACCGCCGCCGGTAATAATGATGGTATTCAGCATGTACCTGGAAAACGGCACCCAGGAATCGCTCATCAGGGTGAACAGATCCGAAAAATTCTCTAAGGTCGGGTTCCTCACAAATATTCTGGGCGGGAACTGATACAGCTCATCCAGAGGCTTCAGGCAGTTGTTGATTACCATTACCAGAGGAAGAATCATGGCAAGACCGCAGATAAACATCAGCACAAACAGCAGGGTGTTTCCCGCCATGGAACGGTTCAGCCTTTTCTCCTTTGGCCTGAAAAATCTTTTTTTCTTTTTCATTATTCGCCAACCCTCCTTAAGAGTCTCTGTACCAGCTTGTTACTGCCTACCATCAGCAAGAACAGTACTGTGGCTATCGCCGACGCATATCCCATTTCAAATCGCACCGTACCATAGTCCAGAAGGTGAGTGACTACGGTAGCGCCCGCGTAGTTCACGGAAGGGTTGCCCGCCAGCTGAATGGACACATCCGCAATGGCAAAGGACTGGGTAATCTGCATGACTGCGCCGAACATCAGCTGAGGCTTCATGGCCGGCAGCGTCACATGCCACAGCTCCTGCCAGCGGTTTTTAACGCCGTCCAACGCCGCAGCCTCGTACAGGCTCTTGTCTACGGTCTGCAGTCCGGCGATAAAGGACAGGAAGCCGGTACCCAGACTCAGCCACAGCTGCACTACAATCAGCATGGGCAGCACATACTTTTCCGTCTTCATCCATATCACGGCCTCATCCAGAATGCCCAGCTTCAAGAGAATGCCGTTCAAATAGCCGTATCTGTCGCCGGAAAGAATCAGGTTCCAGACCACATATGCGTTACCGCAGATACTGGGCGCGTAGAAAATCAGGGTCAGAAAGGCCCTCAGCCATCCCTTGAACTCGTTGATGATCCAGGCGAACAGCAGGCACAGGAAGTAGCTGACCGGCCCGGTAATCACTGCCAGAATCAGGGTGTTTTTCAGGGAAGTCATGAAAATATCATCTTCCAGAAACAGCTTGATATAATTCTTCCATCCTACAAACTCCGGCATTTCCAGCATGTTATAGTAGGTAAAGCTGAAAGCCACGCTCATCACCACCGGCAGTACCGTAAAGAAGAAAAACATGATAAAGTACGGAGCCAGCATGAGATAGGATGATTTACTTTTTTTGATCTGATACCCCAAGGTTCCCTGCTTTTTAATCAGGTCCAGGGTCTCCTGGGATACACCCGCCGTCTGGGCGGACGCTTGCATTTGCTCTGCCATTTATATGCCCCTTTCTGTTATTTCTCCTTATCCAGTTCCAGTTCTTCCCGCTTATAATTTATCTCCGCATTGATGTAGATAACCTTATCCATCAGCTCCTCTCTGGGAAGGGCCGTGTCGGTGTTGGTCACCACCTCATAAAACGCGTTGTACACATTCCGCCAGGAATAATATCCGCCGGGCACCTGGGGAATCCCCTTTGCGCTCTCCATTGCCTCTTTCAGTGCCTCAAAATCATCCACCGGCCAGGGCATATTTAAAAATGCCTCATAATTTGCGGTGGGAACCCTGGCAGCAGAGCCCATCAAAGACTCCATCTCTCTTCCGTACTGGGTCTGGGTATCCGCGCCGGTCCACCACTTGACAAACTCCCAGGCGGCGTCCGGATATTCTGTGTCCGCCATAATCATGCTTGCCAGTCCGGTGCTTGCCACGGAGTGATCCACGCTGCCGTCCGCCTGCACCGTTCCGGGAATCTGTGTAAAGCTCCACAGACCCGCTATATCCGGAGCGGACACGGCAAAGTTGTTGTAGGTGGTGTAGTCCGATATGATAATGGGGCACTCGCCTGTCCTGAACCGCTCCTCCACGCTGGTCTCCTTATCCAGCTTGTAATCCGTATAGTACTCGCAGAAATCCTTGAAGGTATTCACCGCAATGTCGGAATCCAGATCCGAAGCGCTGCCGTCGTCGTTGTAATATCTGCCGCCGTTCTGGTACAGCAGGGACGCAAAAATCTGCTCGTTTGCCAACATACCGAACTCCATCTGGTTCTTTGCCAGCACGGTCATTGCCACCTTCACGTCGTCCCAGGTCTCCGGCACCTCCATGCCGATTTCCTTTAAGATGTCCTTCCTGTAGAACATAACCGGGTAGGTAATGGTCTCCGGCAGGGCATATACTGCGCCGTCATAGGTAAACTGGGTGTTGGCCGCATCCGGGAACCGGGCAAGCACCTCTTCATAGTCCTCAAACTGCGTCAAATCCAGTACCGCGTTTCGGATGCCGTAGTTCACCGGGGTGTCGTTGCCGGTGTAAAGCACCGCCCCGGCTGCGCCGTTGGTGTTAGCCACCTGGATTGCCACATCCGGCCCCTCTCCCACCAGGGTTGCCTTCAGCAGTGTGTTCATATCCACCAGCTGCACGTTGACGCTGATGCCGGTCTGACTGGTAAAGGTATCGTCTATCAGCGCCTTGATAACATTGGCCTGATCCCGGCCGGAGCCAATCCACAGAGTCAGCGCCGTGTTATCCTTGCTGCCGCTCTCGTCCACGCTGCCGATATTGTTGTAGTCAATGATAAAGGAATAATACAGCCTGCTGATCTCATAGCCCGCCTGACTGAAAAATCCGGTTTTGTCATACTTTATCTTCACATCAGGCGAATAAATATTGATGCGGTCTATCTGCAGGGGCTGGCTGATTACATTGGTAATCCATGTGCCCAGGGCCCGGACATTGGTCTTGTAAGTACCGATGACCCTGACGAAGTATTCTCCGTCTTTAATCAAATCGTCAAGCTGGTCTCTCATTGTCAGAAGCACGGCCTTTTTATCCGTGTTGCTGCCTGCCACTGCCTCCAGCTTTTCCAACGCTTCATTCACGGTAGCTCTGGCCTCCACCAGCTGGTTATGTAAATCCGGCAGGGTTGCCTCCAACTGATAGCTCCGGTAAGTATCGGGCGCCACGCCGGTGACCTTGATGACCTGGCGGTAAATGCTGTTCAGCTGCTGCACTGCCTCTTCCACCAGACCTACAATCTCGGAGAACTCACCCAACACTACCTCCATGCGTAGAACGTGATGTCCCTCCTCCATGTAAAAACGGTATGGTTCACCGCTTTCATCCGCCAGCTTATCTTCCCGCCAGCTCTGTCCGTAATCAAAAGCGTAATCGTTCATCTCCGCAAAAGGCACTTCCCCGTCAATGGTGATACGGCGGGATACATGGATACCTCTGGAGAAGTTCTGCTTGTCATAGAAGGAAATGCAGTAATAGCCGTCCTTTAAAATATCAAACTCCCACTCAATCCACTGTCCTACCAGCCTCCAGGAATTGCCGCCGATAGAATTGTTCAGAAGCGCCTTGGTGCTGGAAGGCGATACTGCGGGAGAGGACTGATCCTGCTGGGGATAAAGCATCTGGGAGGACGTCTTGGTAGCATATTCTCCCTCCAGAAGAATATGAGTGCCTGTGGTATCCGCAGCCCCAGCCGCGTCCCAGCCCGCCTTTACCTCCGCATAGCTTTTGACCTCTTCGGCATTGCTTAAAATCAATTTGTTTATCAGCATGGGCTCCCGCAGGGACACGATGCTGATGGTATGCTCTCCCGCTTCCAGATAAACGGAAAGGGGTTCGGTGACATAGCCGTCGCTGTCGTACAGATACCTGGTCTGCCACTCCGGTATTTCCATAGTCTTAGGCTTCACGTCATTGCCCTGATTATCCTTTTCCCAGTTCATGACTGTGACGCCGTTTTTATCTACTTTTGTGTCCTCCACATAATTGGTCCACACTCTTGGGAATGTCAGCAGGGCCAGCTCCTCAAAGGGCAGCGCGCCGTCCACAAACAGGCTCCGCTGAATGTCGGAGTTTTTGCCCTCCGTGGGATAATAAACCACTGAGAGATTATACATACCGCTCTGGGGCACATTCACTTCAAACTCAATCAGGGAATCCTCGCCTGTCAGCACACTGTCTCCCGCCATTCCCTCATAATCCGAATAAACCTCCGGCTTCGCAGGCGCATCGCTTTCCTCGTACCTGACAAAACCCGAAGCGGGAATCTCCACCACAGTGTCGGGATAGGAAGCGTCCGAATGCAGTACCTTATACTCCTTGTAGGAAGGAATGGAGTCGTCCACATTGTAGGTGCTTATCATCTCGTCAAACTCATCCATGGAGCAGTCTGTCTTTGCTTTTGACTCCGTACCCGCAACAGGCAGCATAGTCAATGCCATTGATGCAAGAAGGACAACTGCTATTGACTTTTTCCAAATTTTAGTCTGCTTCATTGTTTTCCCCTTTTCTGTCAAACCATTGTTCTTCTCCCGGCTCCGCCTCGGGCGTGTAGGCCTGCAGCGCTCTCTCTATCAGAAAGGTCAGCGCCAGGCACCACAGTCCCGGCACAAAGAAAATGCAGGGAATCGGAAGGACGTAAATCATCAGCAAAACCGCCGCTGCCGAACCGGCAATGCTTAAAACCGTCACCGGCAGGAACCGTATACTCATCAGAAAACTGAGCTTCAGTATGCCTGTCAGCTTCATCTCAAATCTGGAAAGCACCGGAAAAATATAAATCATCACACAGACGCTGACTATAATAAACGCATCATACAGCCCCGGCCCCGGCGACGCCTTCCACTGTCCCGTCCTGGCGTAATATCTGCCGAAAAACAGCAGTCCCAGCCAGAGGGCAGCCAGTATAGTAAGCAGAATTCCCTTTTTCATCGTCCGCTTCAGGGAGGAGAAAAACTCCCGCACCGGATATCCCCTCTCCCGCCGGATGCTTTTCATGGTGGCATAATACAGGGAGGCAAGCGCCGGCCCCACTGTCACCACCGGCAGGCAGCACAGCAGGAACGCCGTATTCAGCAGGATGATTTCCCCCGACTTATTCAGCAGGCCCACTATTTTGCCTTCACCGGAAAATGCGCCTCCGGAATTCTTCTTTTTCATACAACCATTCCATTTCTACTTCCTGATAGGGTACTCCTTAAGGTCGGGAAGCTCATCCAGAGTAATCACAGCCTCCGCCTCATAAAAGCGTTTCAGCGCCTCCGCCTCAGTGTACTGTTCACTGTAGGCAAAAATGGAGGTATCCTTTGCCACGAACTCGCCGCTCCAGGTACACCAGAAGCCCCACATGGCCCCATCCCGCACCGCCAGATCGGGGTCGAATACGCAGCCGTTCTCGGAGAGCACTACCATCTTCCCCGTCTCCGTATAGTTCACTGCCTCCAGATATTTATTCACCTGGGAAGTGTATACCCGCTCGCCGGGATAAATGTCCTCGCCGATGATGTCAACGTATTCGTCTCCGGGATACCAGTCCTTGTTCTGGCCGTTCCAGACCCAAATCAGGTTGTTCAGTTTATATTCATTTGTCAGTTTGTCATAGAGCAGTCTGTAAAGCTGTATGTAAGGCTCAGGACCTGCGGCTCCCCACCAGAACCATCCGCCGCTGGCCTCATGAAGCGGTCTCCAGAGAACGGGAACCCCCGCCTCCTGTAAAATCAGCAGCTGCTGTGCAATGGCGTCAATGTCCTGCATCAGTAAGTCATACCCTTCCGTATCCTGGCCGTTCATAACCTTCGCCAGGTCAAGATTGGTATATTCCGCATAAAAGCCGCTGTACCAGTTTCCGGTCAGATATTTGGCCGGAGCGTTCCAGTGCCAGCAGAAAGTGACGATTCCTCCCTGCTCCCAGCACTGCATGGCAAGATCCGTGGAATGTCCCGTGCTCCCGTGCTCCACGAAGGAGGGCGTGTATTCCATAAAGTCCAGCCCCAGCACTGCAGGCGTCTTTCCGGTTACCTTTTTGACAACCTGGAATTCCTTTCCGTTGATTCCCGTATCACAATACTGTCCGGAAAGAATTTTACTTCCGTAATTGTCCGCCAGATAGCTCATCAGCCGTTTCGCGTTATCCGTGGCGTTTTCGTTGACCAGTTCTGCAGAAACCTGATAGATTGACGCCGGTATGGGTTCCGATGTGGTTATCTTCATATAGTCCAAATCAATCCATCCCCAAAATTTTGAAACCGAAACCTCATGGGCTCCCGCCGCCAGGTATACCCTGCTGATTCCCGACTCCGCGAAGGCTTTGCTGTCCGTCGCCAGATTCCCCACAGCCTCTCCGTCTACGGCCACATAATTTTCCTTGTAATCGCTTGCCGCGCTGCTGAACCACAAATCATAAAAGCCGTCCTCTTGGATCTCCACATTGAAAATACAGGCGTCCCCGTCGTTCTGAAACCCGGTGGCGTATCCGCCTCCGCTGCATTCCGGCTTTCCGGCGCCCCCGTGTACGCTTCCCGCAAAAGAAGCTTCCTCCGCCTCAAGGGTCGCTATCACCTCCGGCACAAACGCCTCTTCCGCCCCTTCCGGCGTTCCTTCCCCCGATCCCTGCCGCGCCTCTCCGCCGCAGCCTGCAAGCTGGCTGCCGGACAAGGTCAGCGCCATCAGATATGCCGCTGTTTTCTTCCACCTTTTCATAGTAAAACTCCCGTAAAACCAACGATTTTTAACTAATTTTAGCTTTTCGTTAGTTAAATTATAAATCCAACACGAAATTAATTCAATCTCTTTCTGCAATCTCTTCGTCGATTTTACCATATTACCAATTCCGTTTTTTTTTTTTGTGCAAATTCAACAAAGGGCTAGTTTCTTGTTAAAAGAAACTAGCCCTTTGTTTTGATTAATTTTAGCTAAATTTTAACTTCAGCAAAGTCACTCCGCTGTTCCGCTTGTCATCAGCCCCAGCAGATTGAATACACTGCCTGTGGAATCCTCTACCCGGCGGATCTCCACCTGATGAGCCGCCTCCTCCCCGGAGGCATAGACCTCAGCCGTCATAATGGCGTTGCCCCAGCCTCCCGAAAAGTCGGCATTGATGGTCTGCACATGTTCTCCGTCCACCAGCACCTCAAACTGTCCGCTTTTTCCGTCCGTGGTGGCATAATAGAGGATTCCCAGCCTGCTGAAGGAAGCCGTAAACACAATGCCTCCTTCTCCGTCGCAGCTCCAGCCCTTTGGAAATTCCCCACAGATCTGTTGTTCAGAGAAATCCCCCAGCTCCTCCGGCACAATGTCATCGCTGTCCAGGATACGGGCATTACCGTAGACTCTTTTTGTCAGCACAGACAGATTGCTCCCGTCCGGTTCGCCTAAATCCCTGCGCACCTCATAGACGCCGTTCAGGTAATTCCACAGGATTTCCCCTGTCACCGCATGCCCCAGGGCGGAAGGATGCACCTGGTCTCCCGACAGCTCCTGATCGGAAAAGCGCCCCGTCTCCATCATGTCCGCTATCACATTGCCATAGCTCACCATGGGGACGCTGTAATGAAATCCTGCCAGAACATGATTCCCCTGGGCGGAGGCCCCGTTTGTCTGGGCCATGAACAAAAGCATTACCGCGGGCCCGCTGTCCGCCTCCAACAGATTATAAATCAGATTATCATAGGAAATTTTATGAAAATTATCGTCTCCGTCGTTTACCGAAAATTCCACCAGCACCAGATCCGGATCGTATTCCAGCACATCCTGCGCCAGCCGGTGCACCCCCAGATAGGAGTCCGTTCCGCCGATACCCGCATTTACAAATTGAAAGGACGTATCCGGGAACCGCTCCTGCCACCACCGGAAAAAGAGCTCCGCATATGGCTTTTTTTCAGGAATTTCGCCGCTTTTCAGCAGTTCGCCGTCCTTTGCGCCGTTGGAGATCGTCCCCTGGGTAATGGAGCCGCCGATGCAGACAATGGTCACCGGCTCTCCCCCTTCCGCCTTCCGCATCACTGCCCCCAAAGCTCTGTCGTCGCAGTTCTGCCACATATCAGCCAGGGCCATATCCCCTTCTCCCAGGAAGGCCGTTGGCGCCGCCGGCGCCGGGGAAGCGTCAGCGCCGGCATCCTGTCCGGGCGCAAAACCTTCCGTTTCGGAACTGCCCGGAACGGAAGCTCCCGCGCCTGTACTGCCCGAAACGACGCTGTCTGCATTCATTTTCCCCGCTTCCGATCCGGCTCCGCCGCAGCCCGTCAAGCTTAAAAGCATACATACTGTCAGGCATATAGCCCGGTATCCCTTATTTCTCATCTCCCCCTCACACTCTCTTTCACCACTATACGGCCTTCCACCATGTGGGTTCCGGGACTGAAGGACTCGTTCGCCATTCGTTTCACCAGAATCTCCACCGCCCGGGCCGCCATCTGCGCCTGATCCACCTCGTAGGTAGTGATGCCCACATCGCAGATTCCCGGATAAATATAATTGTCAAAGCCTACCACGGATATATCCTCAGGTACCCGGTAACCTTCCCGGTACAGCTTCTGAATCAGCTTTCCCGCCGTCAGATCGCAGTTACAGAAAAAGGCGGTGGGCATTTCCTCCGGCATCAGTATCAGCTCCTCCTGAATGGAGCCGCTGGACACACGCCTGTCGTCCAGCTGCCAGTCCTTTCTCATGGGAATGCCATGCTCCAGCAGCGCCTTCGCATAGCCGAAGTATCTGTCCGTGATGGAACTGGTGGCAAGCAGGGTTCCCACATAGGCAATTCGGGTATGTCCCTGTTCAATCAGGTAATTCACCAGGTGATAAGCTCCATAATAGCTGTCGGAAACCACTGCGTCCGTAGCCGGGTCGTCATCCGTAAAATCTATGTAAACCACAGGGACAGACTTATTTTCCTTCAGAAGCTTCAAATACCTGCCCGGCATCCTGCCGATGACAATGATGCCATGCACCTTCTGATCTCTTAACAGCTTGGGCGCTTCCAACTGCTCCTCCATACGGCCGCTCACCACCTCCATCATGGCAAAGCATTCAAAATTCAAAGCACAGATGGAAACCTGCTGATATATCTTCCAGTAAAAGGATTCATATTTATCCAGATATTCCTCTTCTATCAGCACGCCGATATTGTAGCTCCGCGCTTTACTGACGGCCTGTCTGGCCGCGGAGGGCGGTCGGTATCCCATCTCGTCCGCCAGCTTTTTTATCCTTTCCCGCATCTCTTCACTGACGCCCTTCTGCCCGGAAAGCGCCTTGGAGACAGTCACCGTGCTGACTCCCACCTTCTTTGCAATATCTGCCAGTTTTACCGCCTTCGCCATAAGTTACTCCCTTTCCGCTACCAGATGAATCAGCTTCGACTGAAAATCCCCCCACATTTCCTGTACAGGGATACCCGCATTCATCAGGGTATCTCCACTGTATACTTCACCCGTCTCCTCAATCCTGTACCTTTTGGCGGGATTCAGTCCCGCCGGCTTTATCATTCTGCTGTGACAGTTGGGACGCCTCAGCACCTGCACAAAGGTAATCAGCGCCTCCTCCTTATCCTTTGACACCACTGCATAACAGTCATAAAAACGGTTCTCTCTGTAAGAGGCAATACGATAATAATCGCCCCGTCTCACCAAATCATTGTATTTATGATACAGGGCCACCTGCTCCGGAATCTGCGCCCTGTCTTCCACGGAAATCTTTGTAATATCCAGCTCATAACCGAAGGTACCGGCCAGGGCAACGTTTCCTCTGGTGGAAAACGGCGTGTTCCTGCCCACCGTATGGTTAGGGCAGTCCGACACATGGGCGCCCATGGCGGACAACGGATAAATCAGCGCCGTTCCCTCCTGGATAACCAGCCGTTCGATGGCGTCCGTATCGTCAGAGCACCATATCTGGGGGCTGTAATAAAGCATCCCCGGATCAAACCTTGCACCGCCGCCGGAACAGTTCTCCAGAAGCAGATTGGGGAATTCCTCCGTCAGCCGCTCCTGCAGTTCATACACCGCCAATACATAGCGGTGGCTCAGCTCACCCTGATTCTCCCGGCCCAGGTACAGGCTGCCCAGATCCGTCAGCTGGCGGTTCATATCCCATTTCACATACTCAATATTGGCGCTGTGCAGCACCTCCGCCACGGAACGGTAGACATATTCCAGCACCTCCGGCCTGGTTATATCCAGGACAAACTGATTCCTGGAGCGGCAGGGGGTACGATCCGGAATAGCGATTGCCCATTCCGGATGAGCGCGGTACAAGTCGGAGTCCGGCGACACCATTTCCGGCTCAAACCAGATGCCGAATTTCAGTCCTATTTTATTCACCTCGTCCACCAGGTGCTTTAAACCGCCCGGGAGCTTGTTTTCATTCACCTTCCAGTCTCCCAGGCTGGTATTGTCATCGTTCCTGCGTCCGAACCAGCCGTCGTCCATAACCAGCATCTCAATGCCCGCTTTCTTCGCCTCTCCGGCAATGTCCAGCAGCTTTTCCGTATTGAAGTTAAAATAAGTGGCCTCCCAGTTGTTAATGAGAACGGGGCGTTTTTTATCCCTGTAAGGGCTTCTGATCAAATGATTCCGATACAGATCATGGAACGTCCTGCTCATACCGCCCAGCCCCTCCGCCGAATAGGTCAGAATCACCTCCGGCGCCTGAAACACTTCTCCCGGCTTTACCTGATAACAGAAATTCTTCGGATGAATCCCCATCTGCACCCGAAGGCTGTCAAACTGCGTTTTTTCCACCTGTGCAAGGAAATTGCCGGAATACACAAAATGAAAACCGTAGACGCTGCCTCTTTCCTGACCGGCCGTGTCAGACACCAGCGCCATAAAGGGATGCTCCTGATGGGAAGATTCCCCCCTTGTAGAGCTTACGCTTGTCTTCCCGCAGCCAAGCTCCCGGAATTCCATATGGCGCTCCCTGGCCCAGGATCCGTGGAGGGTCAGCAGCCGGTAATTCTCTCCCTCCGTGTCCGCATCCATATCAATACTGGCGGACATAAGCCGGGTAAGAAAAAAGCTCTCCCGAGACACATTTCTCACCGACACGCTTCTGGCTATCACGTCCACATCCGCAAAAATGCTGTAACGCAGAGTCACCTCCAGTCCAAGCGTCTTATCCGCCCCGTCGATTTCCAGAGTCATGCACTCCTGCTCTCCCCCGAAGGTGGCAGGCAGTCCCGGCAGCCCCGGCTTGCCCTTAAGAATTCTGTGCCCCTGATATACAATTTCAACCGCGTTATGTCCCCCGGCGTCCAGCACCTCTATTGCGCTCTCCCGGTAATCCCCCGTATTGCAGCCGGGAAACTCCATGGGAAAGGCGTCAAAGAAAGAGCTTCTGTCCCTGTCGTTCTTTGAAGGCACAAAGGGCGGCTCACCCGTCCGCAGCAAATACCCCACGTCACTGTCGCTGATTTTCTTCCCGTAATAAACATGACCGATAAAGCCCTCCTCGTCCGCCAGTCCGATCAGATAACTGGTGCGGGCCGTATCCAGCTTAAAGATCCTCGCCTGCTCGTCATACAAAATATTCATATTGTCATACCCCTTTCCCCATAAAAAGCGGACGTTGTCCGCCACTTCCAGTCATGCCTGCCCAAAGAGGTGTGCTATGCACCCTCTTTGACGCCTTAGAAAATCTTCATTCCATTCATACTTTATCATATGGGAAACCTGTTCGTTTTGAAATAGATAAAATCCCCAAATTAATTTTACTAAAATATAGATTTTAACTAATTTTAAGTTATTTTAAGCGATTTCACTTCTTCCGGCTTTTCATTTCGGTCTAAAATAAGCGTTTCACCCACATCAATGAAATACTCTTCCTCAACAGCGGTCATCGTCACTGTTGCCTTACCATTCTGAAAAGATACTTCCATTTCATAACAAGACTGGTCAGAGTCATGATCCGTCTGTGTACAAATCAGAATCCCATTGTCATAATATCCTGTATAATCCATGTATAACGCATTTTGGAGCAGGAACAGCCCTTTATAAGAACCGTCCTCCTGCCTGCGAACCGTCAAATAGCTTTCATCTCCATCGTTATAGTATTCCCCCGTAATAAAATAGCTCCCGTCAGCCGCCACATCCGGCATCGCAACAGAAGCATCTACCGGCAGCGCACTCTGAACCGCTGTAAGCAGCTTCCCGGAAGAGCGAATGCCTTCCATGTCAACGCCGCACTGCGCAGCCAACTCTGGGAGCCAGGGGAAGATATCATACAGATAGGGAAAAACGGGATTATCCTGGTCTGCGGAACTACTGACCTCAAATATACCCTGCAGAGTGGATACCGCCAAATGTCCGTTCTCCATATAGCCTTTCACCGTATCCGCGAAAGCTGTCATCTGCTCTACCGGAAAGGACACCTCCCGGTCGACCTCACCATTGGACACAAGATAAAGGGTCATACTGCCAATGTCAAAAACAGATTCATACCCCTCAAAAGAGTAGTACATAGGGCGAATCCCAAACACCTTATAGGACATGGTCACAGCATTTTGCTCAGTTTCTACCCAATATCGCATCAAACAAATTATTCCATCAAGTTCAATCACATAATAACACTGTTTTTGGCCCAAGGTAAGGCGTTCGGAGTGCCCCTCATAGAATAAGTCGTTATATTCTTCCGTATCATCATCTATGGTATACCAAACTTCCTTTTGATCAGACCACAGGCTTAGTTCAATATATTCCCCCGAATCATCCTGCAGCCGCCTCATATACAAATCCCCATGAGTGTTCAATTGAAAGGCCGCATAATGAGAACCATTAAAGAGATTGATTTTCTCGCATATCAGCTTGTATTCCTCAGTCAGGAGCGGGGACGGTTCTTCTGTAGATTCCACAACAGGCTCCGATACAGATTCCTCCCTGATCTCCTGTCCTGACAAGAGTTCCGATTCCTGCCCTACTGTGGAAAACGTCTCCCGTTCCGCCTCCTGCACTGCCTGCCGCTCAGAAGGGATGGGCGTTGTATCATCTGAACAAGCCGAAAGCGCTATGCTGATACAGAACAGCAATGCTCCTGCTACAGCTGTTTTATTCATCTGATTTTTCCTTTCCACTATACTAACGTCCGAAAACTGCGCGTACTCTTTTTTCTAAAACACACGCAGTTTCGGACAGATATGTGATTGCATTTATGCCAATGCATTGTAGACTACATCGGCATGATCCTTTCGTATACTATTCCATTTGGTTCCTTCAATCTCTTTGCAAAATACTTCTGCGGCATTTTTAATATCATCCTTATCGGTTATTTTCTTCCATGCAGTCTTATATGAGGATTCCATTTCGCTTCTAAAATGAGCAAACTGTACATTATAGTCGCTGACAGAACTTCCCATAGTGTTTGCCATATCTAAAAGTCCCTGTTTCCTGGAAGAGTTCGCCCACTGAATAATGCCGTAGGCAATGCCGTCCGTAGCAGAATAAACATAGGTAGTATCTCTCAAGTTATTTGTACCCATTGCGCCGTCATTAGCGTTGGTAGGAGAAGCACCGCTTTCTTCTATAATATTCCCCATAACACCCGATGCCTGCTTTACCGTCAGTCCCATTCCCATTCTAAGGAAGGTCCAAGCCCGCGCTACATCCGCTTTTACGGTAGATTCGCTATAATCACTATGGCCTTTCTTTCTCTGCGCCACCGTTGAAAGCTCCGAATCGTTCAGCGTGTTATTATAAAATGCCACAACTTCGTTCAGTTTTGCCCGCGTCTCCGCATTAGAGCCTCCGTTTATTTGCAGCCCGTAAACTCTCTGGAATTTTTTGATTGCACGCATACTTTCCGCAGAACCGAGATTACCATCCGTAGCCACAGAAGCGCTGTAGAATCCCAATATTTTTAAATTATTTTGGAACTGGTTGTTCTCAGCACTTGCAGTAGTTCCCATAACCTGAGCTTTGGTATACAAACCGAGCGCTGAGGTCTGTTCTGTTCCATGCTCATATGTAGCCGCCGGTTCTAACGCTTGGTTTGCAGAATTGCTTTCTTTCTCCTTTCTTGAACCGGTATATTTGACTATTTGTAGTTTCATTAATCTTCATTCCCATAATACTTCCTCCTACCGTCATTGTACTTTTATCATTCATTTCGTCATCTGGACCGGATAATTTCTTTTTTAGCATTAAATCCAACGCTGATGGTTTTCCCATAATAAACATGGCCGATAAAGCCCTCCTCGTCCGCCAGTCCGATCAGATAACTGGTGTGGGTCGTATCCAGCTTAAAGATCCTCGCCTGCTCGTCATACAAAATATTCATATTGTCATACCCCTTTCCCCATAAAAAGCGGACGTTGTCCGCCACTTCCAGTCATGCCTGCGCCGTAGAATTTCTTCACGAAACAACTAAGCCTGAGAATCAGGCTTTTGGCTGTTGAGCGAAAACTGCCGCAGGGCTGGAAGAATCCGCTTGCAGATTCTTCCCGGAATGACTTAGATTTTCTTAGGCGGCGTCCAAAGAGGTGTGCTATGCACCCTCTTTGACGCCTTAGAAAATCTTCATTCCGTTCACACTTTATCATATGGGAAACTTGTCCATTTTGAAATAGATAAAATCCACAAATTAATTTTAATAAAATATAAATTTTAACTAATTTTAAGTTATTTTAAGTAAAAGAGAGGTCCTTGTCTTATTTCAGTTCCATATCCTCATACAGGCTCAAGTCCTTCACGGCAGCTTTCATGTCCTCGTCCATTTCCAGGACAACTCCCTTAAGCTCCAGCCCCTTGATATTGTGGGCATAAAGCCCGTGGATCCCGCCGCCTATGACTCCGTCCCCCTCACAGGGGCGAAGATCGTAGCCATCCGAGATCCATTTTGATTTTTTCTTCAGCCTTACGCTCACATTTTCAAACCGAATATTTTCTATGGTTTTGCCTTCGCCCGCCCAAAGCAGGATCCCGTTTTCGCCTTCACAGAAAATATCCCGAAAACACACATTCCTGATATGGCCTGCGTTCACGCCCTGTTTTCTGTCAATGGCAGTAATATAGATTGGCTCCGCACGCCCCCACCATTCCTGGGAAAAGCGTCTGGTTTCGATATGGACATTGGAGACCATCACATTTTCCATACAGCCCTTATCCCGAAGCTGTAGAGAAAATCCGCGGTTACTGCGGCTGATAATACAGTTTTCCACAATAATATTTCTAAACGTTGATTCGCCTTCCGTGCCGAATTTAATGGCGGCGCTTGTAGATACCAGGGTACAGCCGGTGATCAGGATATTTTCGCATGGACCATAGGCCTCGTAGGCCTTTGTGTTTTTCAGCACGATACAGTCATGCTCCCGGTTCCCCCCCTTTTCATTGGTAATTCAAGCTTTTTCAACAATTTCCGTTCTGCATTTATAGATACTGCGGGCGGGCACCACCCCCCGCACCATGGAAGTGGGGTAGATATTTGACTCCCTGCCGACCACGGTGCCCGGATTTAACACGCTGTTACAGCCCACCTCCACGTTGTCTCCCAGCATGGCGCCCATTTTTTTCAGTCCCGTCTCAATGCGGACGCCATCCCCTTTCACCACCACCAGAGTCTTGTCGCTCTTCACATTGGAGGTGATGGAGCCTGCGCCCATATGGGAACGAAAGCCCAACACACTGTCTCCCACATAATTGTAATGAGGTACCTGCACCCTGTTAAACAACACCACATTTTTCAGTTCCGTGGAATTACCTACCACGGCGCCCTTTCCCACAATGGCATTGCCCCGAATATAAGCGCAGTGGCGGATTTCCGCCTCCTCATCCACAATCAGAGACCCGTTCAGGCAGGCTGTCGGCGCCACCCTTGCGCTCCTTGCAATCCAAATATCCTCGCCCTTCTTCTCAAACAACTCCTCCGGCAGGGTACTGCCCAACGCCAAAATAAAGTCATGTATTTTTGGCAGCACCTCCCAAGGGTACGTCACATCCTTAAACAGCTCCGCCGCTATGGTCTCCCTTAAATCATATAAATCCGCAACCGTAATACCGCTCATGCTTTCAATCTCCTTTCTGCTATACCAATCTTCCCTGCCTTGGCATCTTGTTACAGGCGGCAGGTGGCAGTCGTTCTCATGCAGACTGTGCAAGACGTCGGTACTTAGCAGGCGTATTCTGCCTGCTTATGTACCGTTACGTCGCGCCTCCAAGCGAAAGCGTGTCTGCATGAGAATGACTGTCACCTGCCGCCGTCACTTCATGCAAGGCTGAATTATCTTCTGTAATTTGCCGCAGCCGCATCAAACAGCCCGTAAAGCTGCCGCTGATTGTTCAGCCGTTTTACATACTCCGTGCGCCTGCCCACAAAGCCTGACAGCTTATCCATGTACTCTCCGGAGGTAATCTCCCCCTCCGCCACCAGCGTCAGCCCCTTTTCCCAGCTGGCCGTCAGGGCAGGATCCAGCAGCGCCCTGATGGAGCCGCTGACTACATCATAAATCATTTCCCCCATAAGCGTCGGCGTCAGCACCTGGGTTTTTTTGTTCAGCGCAAGGTATTCGATATTCACCAGCTTTTTAAGTATTTCCGCCCGGGTGGCGCTGGTGCCGATACCGCTGCCCTTTATCTGAGCCCGAAGCTCCTCGTCCTCAATAAACTGCCCGGCGTTCTCCATAGTCAGAATAATGCTTCCTGAGGTATACCGCTTAGGCGGGGAAGTCTCCCCCTCCTTAATTTCAAAGCCCTCCGGTTCCACCCGCTCTCCCTTTTTCAGGGTCATAAGCAGTTTGGTGAACTCCTCGTCACACTTGTTCTCGGACTCTCCCATGTCCTCACCGTTTTTTGCTTCACTCTCCTCCCGGCTCTCTCCGGAAGCCTCCCTTTTTCCCGTACCGGCATCCTTCCTGTCCTCCTTTCGGAAGACATAGGCAACCTTTTGATAGCCCTCCTCCGCCAACACCTTGAAGCCGGCAAAAAACCTTTCCTCCTTCACGCTGACACAGAGGGCAAACTTTTGGTATACCGCCGCCGGATAAAAAACACTTAAAAACCTGCGGGCAATCAATTCATATACCTTTGCGGACAGCGGCGCAAGCCCGCCCAGGCTGCCCGTTCCCTGCCCCGTGGGAATGATGGCGTAATGATCCGTAATCTGTTTGTCGTTGACATACCTGGTCTTTGCAATTCCTTTATAACTGCCCTTTTCCAGAATCTCCCCTGCGAAAGCGGAGAGCGGCCCGTAATTTTTCAGACCTCCTATATTCTTATGTATTTCCTTTGCCACCGCAGTGGAAAGCACCCTGGCGTCCGTTCTGGGATAGGTCACCAGCTTTTTTTCATACAGCTCCTGCACAATGCCCAGGGTCTGGTCGGGACTGATCTTAAAATATTTGGAGCAGTCGTTCTGAAGCTCCGCCAAATTATACAGCAGGGGCGGGTTCTTGTTCTCCTTCTTCCGCTCGATGCTCTCCACCCTGGCGTCGGAAGCCGGCATTCCTGCTGCACTGTCCGATTCCGCCCCCTGAACGCTTCCGGCCGGCATTCCCGCTGCGCTGCCTTGAGCGCTTCCTGCCACACCGCCCGGGAACGCCCCCGACAGCCCCGCAATCAGCTGCTCCGCGTCGGCCCGCTCCTTAAATCCGTTCTCCCTGTACAGCTTCGGCGACATATAAAAAGGGGAGCCCTCCACGGCTCTCCACTCTCCCGAAAAGCTCTTTCCCTTCAGACTGAAATTTCCCAACACCCTGTAAAAAGGCGTTTTCACAAAGGAACGTATCTCCCGCTCCCGGTTTACCACAATCCCCAGCACACAGGTCATGACTCTGCCCACAGAAATCACGGCCCGATCCCGCTTCAGGTAATCCTTCACCGTCTTCCCGTATTTTAAAGTCAGCACCCGGGAAAAATTAATGCCCATCAGATAATCTTCCTTGGCCCGCAGATAAGCGGCGTCGCTCAGATTATCGTATTCGCTTAAGTCCTTTGCCTCCCGGATTCCCCTTAATATTTCCTCCTCTGTCTGAGAGTCAATCCAGACCCGCCTGCGCTCCTTCCCGGTGACGCCGGACATCTGCTCCACCAGCCTGTAAATGTACTCCCCTTCCCGCCCGGAGTCGGTACATACATAGATAACAGTCACATCCGGCCGCTTCATCAGGGAACTGACGATTCCGTACTGTTTTCTGGAGCTTTCAATGACCTCATACCTGAATTCCGCCGGCAGAAAAGGAATGGTGTCAAAGCTCCATCTTTTATACTTTTCATCATATACCTCCGGGTAGCTCATGGTGACAAGATGCCCTACGCACCAGGTCACAATGGCCGATTCGGATTCCAGATAACCGTCCCGTGAGGACGTCTTAATTTTCAACGCGTTTGCAAACTCTCTGGCAACGCTTGGCTTCTCCGCAATAAACAAACTCTTTCCCAAAAAACTACCGCCCTTCGCTTTCCCTGATTCCAAGCAGCTTCACCCTGCCCTCCTGCGCCTTCTGCCGCAGCTCGTCATCAAAGCCCCGTTCACAGTAAAGCCTGATGTCTGTACTTACAAGCCGGGCCTTCTTCATGGAGAACAAAAGCCATTCATAATCACGGTATTCCATCCTTCTGGACCAGACGCAGGCGCCTACGCCCACTGTACCCTGTCCGTCGGAGGCCACAATATCAACCGCCCCCGTCTTTCCCAGCCATTCCCCCACGGCGCGGTATTCCCTGCCCATGTGTTCCCGGCAGATGCGGCGGTACGCCTCCTCTACATACAAATCATAGGATTCGGCCACCTTCCTGTCATAAAATTCCTCCGGGGAAAGCTGCTGCAGCATGCTCATATTGGGGAACAGGTAGCGGAAATAAAATCTCACATAGGGATTTGCGATCCTGTAAATGCCTTTCTGGGCGTTGGCCCTTCCCTCCGTGTCATAGGAATATACCTTTTCCACCAGATCAAGCTCCATCAGGTTTTTCAGATAAACACTGATCTTGGCCCGGGAAAAGCCCGTGTGCCTGTATATATCATTCAGCTTGCTGCAGTCCCTGGCCATAGCCGTCAAAATAGTATTATACACCCCCGGCTCCCGCAGCTCCTGCTCCAGATACACTTCCATTTCCCCGTACAGCCGGCTTTCCCTCGCAAGAATATTCCGGATAATATTCTCCCTCGCATTTAAATCCGGCTGAAGGCTTATCCAGTATCCCGGAATTCCGCCCAACACTGCATAAATGCGCATATAATCCTCAAAGGAATATCCGGGAAACAGCCTGCATACTTCCGTAAAGCCCATCTCCCGCAGCTTCAGGAAACCGCCGATAACCGACGCCAGGCTTCCCAGCTTACCCACCATATGGTTCTCCACCCAGCCTGACGCAGAGGTGCAGAGTACAATCATCACAGGCCTGCTTGACAGCCTGTTTTCCATAAATTCAGCCAGCTTTTTGAAGAAACTCAAGTCTCCCTTCAGCATATGCTGAAATTCGTCGATGACAAGAACCTGCTTTTCCGTCTCTTTCTCCAAAACAGAAGCCCTCAGCAGTTCCTCATAGTCCGGATACTTTGACACGGCAGCCCCCGTTTCCCGCAGCTCGCCGCCCCACTGGCAGCACTGTTCCCGCCCGGAGCAGGCTCTGGCAAGGTAATAGCAGGATCTTCTGTCCCTGCAGAATTCCTGAAGCAGTCTGGTTTTTCCCACGCCTCTGCTGCCGTAGACCACCACCATCTGACTGCCCGGCGAACCATAATGCTGTTCCAAAAAGCTCATTTCCGCACTGCGCCCCACAAATTCTCTCACAAACATCTCCCATCCTGCCGCCCGGCAGACAAACGGCGGCCGCCGGATATCAGACCACCGCCACGGGTTCTCCGCCGGCCAGCATACTCTCCAGTTCTTCCGGAGCCAGAGGCTTATTGAACAGATACCCCTGAATCACATCGCAGCCGATAGCATGCAGATAATTATATTGCTGCTCCTCCTCCACGCCCTCGGCTATGGATTCAAATCCCAGGGACTTAACCATATTGATAATGGATTCCGTAATGACCCGGGTAGTGGAATCCGTCAGCACCGTATCAATAAAGGACTTATCAATCTTCAGCGTATCAATGGGCAGCTTTTTCAGATAGGACAGAGAAGAAAATCCTGTCCCGAAGTCGTCCAGAGATATTCTGATCCCATAGTTCCGCAATATTTTCAGTTTGTCATAAACTGCCTTGAAATCGTCAATCAGTACGCTCTCCGTAATCTCCAGCTCTACCTCCGAGGGCCGCACATTATAACGGTTCAGAATCCCCACAATGGAATCCACAAAGTCTTCCCGCTTGTACTGTAATGCGGAAATATTGATAGACATAATAAACGGAAATCCGAACTGTTTCCGCCAGGCCGCATACTGACGGATGCTCTCCTCCACCACCCATCTTCCTATGGTGATAATGGATCCGTTCTTTTCCGCAACGGGAATAAAGGTTGCAGGGCTTATCATCTGCTGCGCGTCCGCATCCTTCCAGCGAATCAAAGCCTCCACTCCCCGAAGCCTGCGGTTCCCCGTATAGTACTGAGGCTGATAATACATATGAAAATCATTGTTGAAAACGGCTCTTTTCAGTTTATTTTCCAGTTCAATGGAATGTAAGAAATTTTCCAGAATGGGAGCGTCAAAATACTGAAGCATGTTCCGCCCCTGCTTCTTGCACTTAAACACCACCAGCTCCGCACAGTTCATCAGCTCCAGAGCAGACGCCGCGGCTTCCGGATACTCCGCCACACCGATACTGACCGTAATATTAATATCCTGGCCGCTGCTTATGTGGAAGGGCTGTTTTGCCCGCCGTTGGATCTCCCTGTAAATGGCGTCCACACTTCTTGCGCCTGAGGGATTGTAAATCGCCATACAGAACACATCACTGTGCAAATGACAGGCAATCATATCGTCTCCGCAGATTTCCTTTAAAAAGAAACCGAACTGCTGTACCAGCTCATCCCCCACCATAATGCCCATACCGTCGTTTACCTTGCGGAATTCATCTATGTCAAGGACCATGACGCTGACTACGGCATTCTTCTCCTTTGCGGTCTTGGTATACTCTGTCAGCAGCCGTACAAAATAATTACGGTTATACAGACCTGTGAGACCGTCATAATACGCCATGTAGGTCAGCTCCTCATTCTGGATTCTGGCCTTTGTGACATTCAGAATATAGATAACCTTATCCACAGGCTGCCCGTCATTTGTATAAGTGACAAGGGTTCGAAACTGCAGCCAGCCTTTCGTAGCCTTCAGCTGGCACTCTGCAATGGCGTTGGCCTCTCCCTGCTTCTCCAGGGAAAGCACGTTTTTCAGCTCCGGTGCACCGGCATCCTCCACAATCTCCAGAATTTTGGAAAAATCTTTTGTGTCCCGCACCTTGAAATCAAAAAACTTATCCCACTGTCCGAATGTGGCAATCTGATTCGTTTCAAAGGACTGGTAAAGGAATGCGCCTTCCGCAAACTCAAAAACCCTCTTATACATTTTTTCTTTTTCTGTCAGCTTCTGGTTCATAGCCTTCAGCAGATCCAACTGATAGTGCAGTTCATTCATCTGATTATCTCCCCGAAAGATATACTGTACACTAATTTTTGGCGCTGATATATCCCTGTGCCTTCAGCAGCTCCGCGCAGAGCACCGCTCCTCCCGCGGCGCCCCGCACCGTGTTATGGGACACGCCCACAAATTTGAAGTCGTAAACGGTATCCTCCCGCAGTCTTCCGACGCTGATACCCATGCCCCTTTCAAAATCCACGTCAAGGGCAATCTGAGGCCTGTTGTCCTCCTCCAGATATTGGATGAACTGCTTCGGCGCGCTGGGCAGTCCCAGACGCTGAGGCTCTCCGGAGAAGGTCCGCAGCTTCTCGATCAGCTGCTCCTTCGTGGGCTTTTTCCCAAACCTTACAAACACTGCCGCCGTGTGCCCGTTTAAAACAGGTACCCGAATACACTGACAGGTAATCCTGGGACCCTCCGCAGGCACAATCACGCCGTCCTTGATGGAACCCCAGATTCTCAAAGGCTCCTTCTCACTCTTCTCCTCCTCGCCGCTTATGAAGGGAATAATGTTTCCCACCATCTCAGGCCAGTCCTTAAAGGTTTTTCCCGCACCGGAAACAGCCTGATAAGTAGTGGCAACCACCTCCACAGGCTCAAACTCCATCCAGGCGGTGAGCACCGGCGCATAACTCTGAATGGAGCAATTGGGCTTGACGGCCACAAATCCCCTCTCAGTACCAAGGCGCTTTCTCTGGAATTCTATGACCTTCATATGCTCCGGATTGATCTCCGGCACCACCATGGGCACGTCAGGCGTCCAGCGGTGGGCGCTGTTGTTGGATACCACGGGGGTTTCCGTTCTGGCGTAATCTTCCTCGATTTTTTTGATTTCTTCCTTTGTCATATCAACGGCGCTGAATACGAAATCCACTCTGGACGCCACCTTTTCCACCTCGTTGACATTCATAACCTGAATCTGCTTCACGGCCTCCGGCATGGGCGTGTCCATCTTCCAGCGGTCTCCCACCGCCTCCTCATAGGTCTTTCCCGCAGAGCGGGGGCTTGCCGCAATAGTGGTTACCTCAAACCAGGGATGATTTTCCAGCAGCGCGATAAACCGCTGTCCCACCATGCCTGTGCCCCCCAAAATACCAACCTTTAACTTCTCACTCATTTTTCATTCTCCTCCCTCTATCTGTGTCCGCCGCTCTTTCCGTCATGCCGCCTGCGGCATCAGTGCTATCTTCGATGGCATAAACCAATTCCACGGAGTCTGCGACTCCGAGAAGAATCGCTGCCCAAAGAGGTGGGCTAAAGCCCCTTCTTGCGATTCTTCAGTGTGAGTAGGCGATTAGAAATTCTTCTCACACTCGCATTGAATATCGTAAGCTTCCGTCTCCGGGAACCAGTCGTCCTCCTGCTCCGTCAGGTACGCCTCCTCCAGCGCAATTACCTTTTTCATGGCCTCCGTTCCCGGCCCGCCTGTGGTAAGCCGCTTTTCCACGCAGGTCTTAAGCGACACCGCATCGTAAATATCCGCCTCAAATTTATCGCTGACTGCCTTCAGCTCCTCCAGAGAAAGAGCGTCAATGGATGTGTTTTTATCAATGCAGTAAAGAACCAGCCTGCCGATAATACCATGCGCGTCCCGGAAAGGCACGCCCTTATTTACCAGGTAATCCGCCGCGTCCGTGGCGTTGGTAAAGCCCATCATAGCGCTGGCTGCCATACGCTCTTTATTGAATTTCATGGTGCTCAGCATACCGGTAAAGAGGCCGATACAATCCTTCACCGTATCAAAAGCATCAAAGGCCGCCTCCTTGTCCTCCTGCATATCCTTGTTATAGGCAAGGGGAAGCCCCTTCATGGTAGTTAAGAGGCTTACCAGCGCACCGTAGACCCGCCCTGTTTTGCCCCGAACCAACTCCGCTATGTCGGGATTTTTCTTCTGGGGCATAATGCTGCTTCCCGTGGAATAGGCGTCGTCTATCTCCACGAAACGGTACTCGTTGGAATTCCAGATAATGATCTCCTCACAAAAGCGGCTCAGGTGCATCATCACCGTGGCCAGCGCCGCCAGAAACTCTATCAGATAGTCCCTGTCCGAGACGGAATCCATGCTGTTTAAGGTGGGCCCGAAAAAGCCCATAAGCTCCGCTGTCAGCTCCCTGTTCAGGGGATAGGTGGTTCCCGCCAGAGCGCCCGCTCCTAAGGGACAGTAATTCATCCGCCTGAAAATATCCTTCATCCGCAGGCGGTCTCTCTTGAACATTTCAAAGTAAGCGCCGTAGTGATGAGCCAGGGTGGTAGGCTGGGCCTTCTGCAAATGGGTGAACCCCGGCATATAAGTATTCAGATTTTCCTTCATGGTGTTCAAAATAACTTCCAGCAGATTCTTAAGCAGGGCGTCCACCACCGTCACCTGCAGTCTGGTGTAAAGACGCATATCCAGGGCCACCTGGTCGTTGCGGCTCCTGCCGGTGTGCAGCTTCTTGCCTGCCTCCCCCACCCGCTCCGTCAGCACTGCCTCCACAAAGCTGTGAATATCCTCATATTTTTCGTCAATGGAAAGCTTTCCGCTCTCCACATCCTCCCGAATGGAAGTCAGTCCCACGATAATCTCCCGCATTTCCTCTTCGGTGAGAATGCCCTGTCTGGCAAGCATAACCACATGGGCCACACTGCCTTCAATATCCTGGCGAACCAGTCTTTTGTCAAATCTTATGGACGCATTGAAATCGTAGACCTGCCTGTCGGTCTCCTTGGTAAACCGCCCGCCCCACAGCTGTGCCATTCAGAACTCCTCCTGCAATCCCGTAAAAATAAAATGAGAATAAAAAATAATTAAATTAAATTTAATAATATCATAAACCGGTTGAATATGCAAGCAGTAACCGCGGCGTTTTCCGACGCATATCTTAGAATAAAAGAAAAAAGGAACGGCATTCTATGCAAAACATTCTGGAGTTAAAAAATATCGGCTATTCCTATCACAGCCTTCACGGTGAGACAAAGGCCCTTAAAAATATCTCCTTTGAGGTGTGTGAGGGAGAGTTTGTAGCCATTGTAGGCCCCAGCGGCTGCGGAAAATCCACGCTTCTCTCCATCATAGCCGGACTGCTGAACCCGGAAGAAGGGACGATTCTTTTCAACAATCCCGACGGCAGCTTAAGCTACCCGAAAATCGGATATATGCTGCAGCGGGATCATCTCTTTGAGTGGCGCAGCGTATACCGGAATGTGACTCTGGGACTGGAACTCCATCACATGCTGACCCCTGAGCGGCTGGCGGCTGTGGACCGCCTTCTGACGGAATACGGTCTGGACAGCTTTCGGGATAAACGCCCCGACGAGCTTTCCGGCGGCATGAAGCAGCGGGCCGCCCTGATACGCACCCTTGCCCTGGAACCCCAGCTGCTGCTCCTCGACGAGCCCTTCAGCGCCCTGGACTACCAGACCAGGCTCATGGTATCCGCCGACATCTGCCGCCTGATACGCGCCGCAGGCAAGACCATGATTATCATTACCCATGATCTGTCGGAAGCAATCAGCCTGGCTGACAAAATTATTATTCTCTCCGGCAGACCGGCTGTAGTCAAGACGGAGATGCCCATAAAGCTGACTTTAAAGGACGATTCGCCCCTGGCCGCCAGAAACGCACCGGAATTTCAACTTTTATTCAACAGGCTTTGGGAGGATCTGACACATGAAAACGAAACGGAATAACCATGAACTTACAAAACAGGAGGAATTTGTCCGGGCGCACAGGCGGCATCACCATCAGGTATCCTCCTGGCGTGTTTTTCTTTTCCTGTTCTTTCTGGGACTTTGGGAAATCAGCGCGGATTTGAACTGGATTGACTCATTTTTCTTTTCCAGTCCCAGCCGTGTGGCGGTGTGCTTTGTCAAACAGCTGCGCACAAACCATATGCTCTCCCACATCGGCGTGACCCTTTTTGAGACCATTGCCAGCTTTCTTCTGGTGATTGCCTTAAGCCTGCTGGCGGCTACCCTGCTCTGGTATTCCAAAAAGCTGTCGGAAATCCTGGAGCCTTATCTGGTGGTCTTAAACAGCCTGCCGAAATCCGCTCTGGCCCCCCTGTTTATCGTCTGGCTGGGCACCGGCAGCACCACCATCATTGTGGCAGGAATCTCCGTGGCCCTCTTCGGCTCCATTATCAGCTTTTACACAGGCTTCCAGCAGGTGGATCCGGAGAAAATCACTCTGATTTACACCCTGGGCGGGAAAAAGCAGGATGCGTTTTTCAAAGTGGTTCTGCCCGGCTCCCTGCCCATCCTGCTCAGCACAGCCAAGGTCAATATCGGGCTTGCCCTGGTGGGCGTCATCATCGGAGAGTTTCTGGCGGCAAGGCGGGGTCTGGGATACCTGATTATCTACGGTTCACAGGTATTCCGGCTGGATATGGTCATTACCAGCATCATTATCCTCTGTATCATTGCCCTGCTGTTCTACAAGTCCATTCAGGTCATGGAGCACAGGATCAAAAAGAAATTCCGGCTCTAAACGAACCGGCACAGTACACGATGTATACCGCACACATGCAAAAAGGTCCGAAAGCAGCTGCTTTCGAACCTTACATAGGATTCCTGCGGAATCCAAGCTCCCGACCGGATTCGAACCGGTGACCTACGCATTACGAGTGCGTCGCTCTACCGACTGAGCCACGGAAGCATCTGCCGTGCAGGATGCACAACTAAGTGTATTATATCCGTTCTCGTTTATTTTTTCAACAGGAAATTTCACAAACCTGAAAATTTCAGTTCATATGCACATCCAGCTGGTTAAAGGGAATCTCAATGCCCGCCGCATCCAGCGCCAGCTTACAGTTCTCGGTGACCCGCCACTTCCCCTGCCAGAAATCCTCCTGCCGGAACCAACAGCGCACTCCTAAATTCACACTGGAACTGTCCAGTTCGCTCACAAACACCAACATGTCCCTATCCTTTAAAACTGCTTCGTCCTCCCGCAGCACAGCCTCCAGAACCTCCTTCGCCCGCTTTAAATCCGCCTTATAGGAGACGCCCACCACAATGTCCATACGCCTGTCCTGTTGGGAGGTGACATTGACAATGCTGTTGTTTGCCAGCTGCCCGTTGGGCAGTATGACAGCTTTGTTGTCCGCAGTCAGCAGTTTGGTATAGAAAATCTGGATTTCCGTCACCGTCCCCTCGTGGCCGGTGGCGCTTTCCTGAATATAATCTCCCACCCGGAAGGGCTTTAAGAGCAGAATCAATACGCCCCCCGCCAGATTGGACAGACTCCCCTGGACTGCAAGGCCGATAGCCACCCCGGCGGAACCTAAGACCGCCACAATACTTGCGGCGTCCACCCCGAAGGAGGACGCGATCGTCAGCGCCAGCAGCACATACAGCGCCGCCTTGATAAAGGAATCCACAAACTGTATCGCGCCTGTCTCCGCCCCTGCCCGGTTCATGGACTTTTTCACGATCTTCCGAACCAGCTTAATCAGCTGCACCCCGATGATAAAGGTCAACAGTGCCAGCAGCACCCTGACGCCCAGGTGCAGCGCTTTTTCGGGCAGTTCCGAAAAAAAGCCTTTCAACACGCCCGGCTGCTGTATTTCCTCTATTATTTCTTCAATGTTCCCTGCCTGGGATCCTGTCAGCAGACAAAATTTTGTCATGGCTTATTTCTCTCCGTTTTTCTTTCCGCAGATCCCGCTGCGCCTGCCGTCCTTATTCTTCTTTCCGGTTTGCCGGCTTCGCAAATTTTTTTGCGCCTGCCTGCTTTACGCTCTCCGCGCCTGCCGTCCTGCCCTTCATCTCCTCCACCGTAAAAGGGGTGTATTTCAGAATGCTTAAGGACAGAGGCGCCAGTTTCACCGTGACGGAATCCGGTCTGTCGTCCCACTCTATGGCTTTGGAGCGCTTCACCCGGCTGTTCACCCTGCCGCTGCCCCCGTACTTTTCATCATCCGAATTAAATATCTCTTTATATTTCCCCGACGCAGGAACCCCGGTGGTAAGCTCTAAGGGAATGCCGGAAAAATTAGCGGCAACCAACAGGATTTCGTCTTTTTCCCTGCCCCTTCTGGCAAAGGTCAGAATACACTGCTCCGCGGAAATATGATTAATCCACTCAAAACCCTCCGGAGAATCATCCAGTATATAAAGCTCCGGATTGCTCCGGTAAATACCGTTTAAATCGCTGACAAGCCTTGCCAGCCCCTCATGCTCGGGGTAAGAGGAGAGTTCCCATTCCACCAGCCTGCCTTCATTCCATTCGTCAGACTCCCCCAGTTCCTGGCCCATAAACAGAAGCTTCTTCCCCGGATGGGTCATCATATAGGCATAGGTCAGCCTTAAATTGGCAAACTTCTGCTCCCTTGTGCCCGGCATTTTATTATACATGGTTGCCTTTCCGTGTACTACCTC
The DNA here is from genome assembly GCA_023664365.1 of Acetatifactor muris. Taxonomy (GTDB): domain Bacteria; phylum Bacillota; class Clostridia; order Lachnospirales; family Lachnospiraceae; genus Acetatifactor; species Acetatifactor muris_B. The sequence continues at coordinate 78,543 of JAMPFR010000005.1, forward strand.
GTCATGAGAAAACACCAGCATAAACCTTTCGCTGTAAGCATAAATCATGCTGAAGGTCAGCTCTCCGTGGTGATGGCTTCTGAAATAGGGATCATACCTGATATAATCCAGGTAATCGTTCATAAAGCCCATATTCCACTTCAAATCAAACCCCAGGCCGCCGTCCTTAAGATCCCCCGTTATCATGGGGAATGCGGTGCTTTCCTCCGCGATGGTAAGTACGTCGGGATTACGCTTCTTCATGATGGAATTCAGGTGCTTCAGCATCTCTATGGCTTCCAGATTCTCATTTCCGCCGTACATGTTTGCCACCCATTCTCCGTCGCTCTTGCCGTAATCCAGATAAAGCATACTGGCTACCGCGTCCATGCGGATTCCGTCCGCATGAAACTTTTCCACCCAGAACAGCGCATTGGCAATCAGGTAATTGGACACCTCCGGTCTGCCGTAATTGTAAATCAAAGTACCCCAGTGAGGGTGAAAGCTCTGTCTGGGGTCAAGATGCTCATAGAGGCAGGTGCCGTCAAAATTGGAAAGTCCGTAAACATCCCTTGGAAAATGGGCGGGCACCCAGTCTAAGATAACGCCGATTCCCGCCTTATGCATCTCGTTCACAAAATACATAAAATCCTTTGGTGAACCGTATCGGGATGTGGGCGCATAATAGCCTATAACCTGATACCCCCAGGAAGCGTCCAGAGGATGCTCCATGACCGGCATCAGTTCTACATGAGTATAGCCCATCTCCTTCACATAAGGAATCAGGCTGTCCGCAATTTTGCGGTAATTTGCAAAAGGCGCCGCCTGCGCTCCTTCTTCCGGCGCAGTAACGGAACCCAGATACACCTCATAAACACTGACCGGGGCGTTCCCTTTCTGAAAATTTTCCCTCTTCGCCAGAAAATCCGCATCCTCCCAGGAAAAGCCGTATAAATCGGTAATCACCGAGGCCGTGTCCGGTCTCAGCTGGGCTGCGTTACAGTAAGGATCTGCTTTTAAATAAGTCAGCCCTGTTTTCAGCTTCAGTTCAAATTTATAATTGTCCCCCTCCGCCGCGTCGGGCACAAATATTTCAAAGATGCCGGAGTCCCACAGTCTCCGCATCTGGTGCGCTCTTCCGTCCCAGCCGTTAAAATCTCCCACCACGCTGACCCGCATGGCGGAGGACGCCCAGACGGCAAAGTAGGTTCCCCGGACGCCGTCCAGGGATATCGGGTGGGCGCCAAGCTTTTCATAAACGGTATAATGTATGCCGTTCTTAAAACGTTCCGTATCCTCATGGTTAATCAGAGGGGCATAACGGTATGCCTCCCCTCTGGAAACAACGGCGCCGTCTCCGCCCTTTACCTTATAGTGATAGGACGGCACCTCCTTTTCCGGCATGGGCAGCAAAGCCGCAAAATAGCCGTCCTCATCCGCCAGCTCCATCTGAAAGGTCTCTCCGCTCTCATTGAAAACAATGGCGGCTTTTACCGCTTCCGGAAAATAAGCCTGCACCAGGGTCTGGTTTCCTGCTCCGTGAGGCCCCAGCATGGCATGGGGATCATCGCACTCCGAATATATGATTTCTTCAATTTTGGGCCAGTTCATCAGGTTATACAGTTTTTTGTTCATCGGCTTCCCCTTTTCATCAAATACCTATTACTTTCTCTTAAATAGAATGCAGAAACAGCCCGCTGCGAAGCTTCGGCTCAAACCAGGTGGACTTGGGCGGCATCAGCTTTCCTGCATCCGCCACGTCAGCCAGCTCCCCTATGGAGGTGGGATACATGGAAAAAGCCACCCTCATATCGGTATGTACTCTCCGTTCCAGCTCTTCCGGCCCTCGGATGCCCCCCACGAAATCAATCCGCGTATCCGTCTTCGGATCCCGTATCCCCAGCACCGGCCCCAGAAGATACTCCTGGAGCAGGGATACATCCAGTCCCTTCACTGCGTCGCCGGAACAAATCTCCGGCTTTGCCTCCAGCCTGTACCAGTTATCCTCCAGATACATTCCGAAGACCCCTTTCTTTTCGGGACGACAGATCTCCTTACCCTGTTTCGTCACCAGAAAATGCTCCGACACCCGCTGTAAGAAAGTATCCCGATCCAGGCCGTTCAAATCCCTTACTACTCTGTTATAATCCATAATCCGAAGTTCTTCCGCCTGGAACAGCACCGCCAGGAAGAAATTAAATTCCTCCTCACCGGTATAGCCCGGATGCTCCTCCCTGCGCTTTAATCCTACCTTCACCGCAGAGGCGCAGCGGTGATGGCCGTCTGCAATATAGATTGCGGGAATCTGAGCGAACTCCTCATAAATGGCCGTAATCGTCTCTTCATCCTCTATCACCCATACCCGGTGGGTGATACCGTCCTCCGACACAAAATCACAGGTCGCAGATTTCTCCTTTACCGTTTCAATTATCCCTTTCAGCACGTCGTTCCTGCGGTAAGTCAGAAAAATAGGGCCCGTCTGCATATTGCAGGCATCCACATGCCGGATGCGATCCTGCTCCTTGTCCGCCCTGGTATTTTCATGCTTCTTGATTCTGTTCTCCAGATAATCGTCTATGGAAGCGCAGGCCACGATTCCCGTCTGGCTTCTGCCGTTCATTACCTGCTCATAAAGATAATAGCAGGGACTTTCATCCTGTACAAAATCCCCTGCGGCAATGCGCTCCTGCAGAAGTCCCGCCGCCCGCTCATACACCTCAGGGGCATAGGTATCCACACTGTCGTCAAAGCCTGTCTCCGCCCTGTCGATGGACAAAAATAAATCCGGATTTTCCCGCACTGCCTCACATGCTTCCCTGCGGTTATACACATCATAGGGCAGCGCCGCAATCCTGCTCTCCAGTCCGGGCGCCGGGCGGTACGCCGCAAAAGGTCTGATTTCAGCCATAGTATTCCTCCTTTATCTTAACAAAGCCGTTATATCCTTTGTAATCAGGATGTTTTTGTCGCTTAATATCTCCCATACCGGCTTTTCGGTGTGTTCTCCGGCAAAATATTTCCGGGCGCAGGCCAGGACCGTCTGCACATCCTGCATACCTTCCATGGCATCATAGGCCTGATCATAAAGACTCATATCATACCTCTGAACAGCATCGTCGTCCAGCATTACCTCAAACAGATGAATCCTGTTCTGTATTTCTTCCGGCTCATCTCCCCAGTCATATTCATACAGAAGCCGCACATTCTCCAGCTCATTATAAAAAAAATTACACTTCAGGCGGCTTATGGCATTGGGAAATTCTGTCCTGCGGATGTATTCAAATGCGCCTTCCGTAGCCCATTTTGCATAATCCGCCCATTCCCACATCCCGGACTTTTCAAGCACTGCCTCCAGATATTTCCCGTTTAAAATCATTCCGTAAAAGCAGTCTATACTTCGCTTAAGGGACTTAAGGAACGGCTCGGCAAGCTTTATCAGCTTTTGATGCTCCACCTCCAGAGTGTCCCCGGCCTTCAGAGTCTCGCTCATGTGATAGGCTTTCATTCTATTTTCTCCCTCAAACACAGACTTACATATTTTTCACTGCCTGTTCAAATTCCTGCTCCGTATCTGTAAAATAATACGGTTCGTATTCTCCGTAAGCAGAAGGTCTGCTTATGGTTACCAGTTGTATACGTTCATATCCGATTTCCTTCAAAAGCCGTTCTTTAAAATCAACCAAATGTGAACCATGCGCCGTTTGCAAAGCTACACAGCCGGTATCATCAAATCTTTTCGCAATCAGATAGCACATCCTTTAATTTCCTCCTAAATTCATTTTCGTTCCGGATTTCCGCATTTTCATATGCCTGTCTTAAATATTGTCCAATACTATTATCATATGACTTCTTATACAAATATTTATGCAGCCAGTTATTTATTTGTCTGTCATAATAAGTATTGTACTGAATTTCAATCGGATAATGAAAATTATCTAACTGAAAGTATGCATGAACTCCTCTATAACCGTCATCTTGCGCTTTACCTTCAGACATATCCGCAATTCGTATATGCTTACAATCTTTTAGCAATAATATATTCATATAATTGTCACAAAGGGTACGAAATCCCAGCATATCATTAAATACTTTCGCCGTTTGATGGTCAGGGTAATAACGCTCATATTTCAAAAAAGCTGATTGTATACTTTTTATTCTATAATCGATTGTCAAATTGCAAAGATACTCACTTGCATCATACCATTTGTTTATTCTTTTTAATTCTTCAAATAACAATTCCTTATCAAAATAATGTAAATTTTTTTTTAAACTTATATTTAAATTTGAATGGTATGACAATTTTTCCAACATTTTTAAAGATAATCCATCTTTCATTAAAATGTTATCGTCAATCGGCTGCATAAAAGCTCTCCTGTCACTTCATTTTTTCTGTACATTCACATCTTTCAGTGCTATACTTATCCTGCATCAATTATAATATGTACACAAAATTATTATATCATAACCGTACACAGAAAGGAATCAGAAAAATGACCGCGGAAAACAAAAAGCTTTTACAGCGAATCAACGCATACGCAGAAAACGTACTGGGCGAGATCGACCCGCAGAAGGTTCCCGTCTCCATGCAGCTTGAGAAGCTTAAGCCTGTTATGACGGAAATCGCAGAAGAAAAAGGAATGGCGCTGGAAGATCTGTTCATCCTTTACATGGATCTGCAGACCGAGGCCTCCATTGCCACCCAGAAAAAGCTGGAGGAAAGCCTGCAGGATCTGAACGACGGCCCCGACGGTAATATGCCGCTGCTGTTCCGATAAGCCCCGGCAGTACAAAGACAGTCAATCCTGTCCCTCACAGGAATATAAAAAACCGGCCGCGTCACAGACATACCTCTTGCAGGGCATGGGCCAGGGCGGCTCCTGCTCTTCCAGCTTCCCTGCCAACAGATCCTGCGCTCCCTGTAAGATACCCGGAATAATATCCTTTGTCAGCGGATAGCTTCCATGGGAAGGCCAGATAGAGTCAAGGGCATCCGACATATCATTCATCTTTTTGAGACTGCAAAGAAAAGCCCGGATATTACGCCCTGCTCCAAACATAAAGATGTCTCCGTCCTGGATGGTGTCCCCGGAAATAAGCATACGCTTTTCCCGTTCCAGCAGCATGATGCTCCCCGGCGTATGTCCCGGTGTGAGAATCACTTCAAATTTCCAGTATCCTAAGTCGATCCTATCTCCTTCCCACAGGGGAGATACATCCTCCATATGACAGCCCGCAGGCAGTGCGTTCCTGTAATGCTCCATTTCCGCCGGATGCATATACACCGGTTTGAAATCCCGATTGCATCCGGTGTGGTCTTTATCCGTATGGGTATTCACCACAAACACCGGCAGATCCGTCAGCCCGGCAGCCATCTCCTTAAGCTGCAGAGTTCCAAACCCTGTATCTACCAGCATAGCCCGTTCCTCACCCTCAAACAGAAAGGCACGAACGCCGTTTTCTTCAAAGATCCAGAAATGCTCTGCAATTTTTACGATAGCATCCATATTATCTCCTCCTTAAAAGCCTGTGACGATAACTCATTCAGAGACTACACATACTACATTATTTCTTTATCACGAGCTATCCTTCTGTCAACATTATATACGCTTTTCAGCGGCAGCACAAGCCTTACGGAAAAACCTCCCTTGGGGCTGTGCCCCATCATGACCGTGCCGCCGTGGGCCGCCGTTATCTGTTTCACAAGCAGCAGCCCCAGTCCGTGGCGCTGTTCCTCCGTATTCTCATCGCAGACCATATAATGGACCGTATTCTTAAGCTTTTCCAGCTGCTCCTTTGACACCCCCACCCCATCGTCCTCTACAGCTATCACACACTTGCCGTTTTCCGAACCGACGCCCACATATATTGTGCAGCCGTCCTCGTTATGATCGATACAGTTCTGGATCAGGTTGCTCACAGCCCGCCTCATCAGGTTACGATCCGCATTCACCACACAGGCGGTAAAAGCCTCCCCTGCTTCCCATATAATGGGATGTCTGCTGTCGATATCCATATTCATATAATCCACCACCGTCTGCCGCACAATGGCCACTATATTCTCTTCCCGCAGATTCACAGGCTGCATATTATATTCCATCTTTGACGCCAGATTAATATCGTTAATCAGATTCTGCATCCGTCTGCTCTGTTTTAGGATCACCACCGCCTTTCGGCGTTCCTCCTCCGGCAGGCGGATATTCTCCGCCAGCTGCCCGGCGTATCCCATTACCATTGACAGGGGCGTTCTGATGTCATGGGACACTCCTGCAATCCAGTTTGCCCTGGCCGTTTCCTTTTTGCGCAGCCGGTTTTTCTGGGACTGCAGCAGCTCCGAGGTTGTATTGATACTTTGGGCAAGCTCTGACAGCAGTCCCCGTTCCTTCACATGGACAGGCGCGCCCAGCGGCAGACTCTGGATACCGTTTACGATAGGCCGGACAGATTTCAGCAGCTTTGCATTTGCAACAATATAAATCAGGAAAATCAGCGCCGTGTTGACTGCCAGAAATATAAAAAATGTCCTGGGCAGCCCGGCAATAAAAGCGTAATCCCAGCTGGGCCACATATGCTTCCAGAACCGGTCCTTTGGGTATCCCAATACTACCAGCCCGTCCTCCCTCTTCCCGGTAAATGTGGGATATCCGTCTACATAGCCCCTGGTCAGTCCGGCTATATCGGAAAGAGTATAGGACATGGGTATGGTTTCCGGCAGATTATCCGTATGCCACCTGACCTGCTTTGTTTCATTGTCAATAAAAACAGCCCAGGCGTCAGATTCCTGAAGTTCCAGGGCCATCTCCTCCGATAAGGCATATAAGCCCTCATCCGTCTGCCTGAGAGAGCCTGCGGCTTCCTCTGCGGTTTTCCAGGGATGGGCATTGGGAATCTGCCTTGAAGCCATGACCGACAGCAAAATCAGGTTCAGGGCAAGGAGCAGCCCACAGCTCAGGAGCAGGATACCCACATACCGCCGTATCAATTTCGGAATACTCTTCATATTATTTTTCCTCCGTGGCCAGCTTGTATCCCAGTCCTTTCACCGTGATCAGGGATACCGGATGAGAAGGATCCGCTTCTATCTTTTCTCTGATGCGCCGGATATGGGCCATCAGAGAGTTTTCATATCCGAAGGGATTATCACCCCAGGCGGCTTCACATAACGCGTCAATGGTAACAATACGTCCCGCATTGCGGTACAGCGCCGCCAGAATAGCATGTTCCTTTGCGGTCAGCGGAAGGTGCGCCTCTCCCCTTATGACCTCGGCCCGGCTGAAATCTATGCGGCTGTCACGCAGTTTTACCATGGGACTTTCCTCCCTGTAGCTTCTGCGTAAAATTGCCATGATTCGGAAGATAAGCTCCTTCGGCAGAAAAGGCTTCACCACATAATCGTCCGCCCCCAGGCCAAACCCCTTAAATCTATCCTCATCCTCGCCCCTGGCGGTCAGGAAAAGTACAGGATACTCCCCTGCCTGCCGCAGCCGTTCCATCAGCTGAAAACCACTGCCGTCCGGCAGCATCACATCCAGAACAGCCAGCTCCGGTTGCACCTCACCGGCCATGGAAAGAGCTTCCCGTACAGTTCCGGCGGTTCGAATATTGCAGAAGCCCTCCGCCTTCAAAATAGATACCAGCATATCCAAAAGCTCCTGCTCGTCATCCACAAGCAGGATGCGTTTACTTTTTAAATAATCTCGGTCCATGGATCGTCCTCCTGCAAAGCCGTTATCACAGCACTTCTCGCTAACGGTTATACGTCACCCGCACTCGCAAACCCGCGCGCGCTTTATTGTCTGCTTCGCAGACTGTTTTCCTTATGCGGTTATTATATCACAAAAACTTCCTCTCCGCCCAGTCTCCCGGCAAATGTAAGGTAAATGTAAGGCAGACAGAAGGCTGGCGTAAGGTTTGGACTGTACAATAGATTTGCAACACGAAAACTGCAGTACAAAGGAGCGTGAATCATGTATATCATCGAAACGAAAAATCTCACAAAATCCTACGGAGCCTTTACCGCCGTATCCGGCGTAAGCCTTCACATTCCCCAGGGCGCGGTTTACGGCTTCCTGGGGCCTAACGGGGCGGGGAAATCCACCACCATGAAAATGTTCTTAGGACTCACCAGTCCCACAGGGGGAACCTTTGAAATCGACGGAATGAAATATCCCGAAAACCGGGTACAGATTTTAAAGGAAATCGGTTCCTTTATTGAGGCCCCCGCCTTTTACGGTAATTTGACCGGCGAAGAAAACCTGGACATAATACGCAAGATCTTAGGACTGCCCAAATCCGCCGTCTCCGAGGCGCTGGGGCTGGTGGGGCTGACACAGGAGAGGCGTAGGAAAGCCGGAAAATATTCCTTGGGCATGAAACAGAGATTGGGACTGGCCGGAGCTTTGATGGGCCGGCCGCCCATCCTGATCCTGGACGAGCCCACCAACGGCCTTGACCCTGTGGGAATCCATGAGATCCGGACTCTGATCCGTTCTCTTCCCCGACGGTTCAACTGTACCGTACTGGTATCCTCCCATTTGCTGTCGGAAATCGAACTGATGGCGGATACCATCGGCATTCTCAATCACGGCCGCCTGCTGTTTGAAGGAACCCTGGAGGAACTTAAAATGAGCGCAGCAACCCAGGACTATCCCACAGATAACCTGGAAGATACCTTCCTCGCTCTGATTGACGCCGACAACGGGCAGAGAGGCGGTATAAGATGAGCTTTGGTCTGGAATGCAGAAAAATAAAAGGAACCGGATTTCTGGCCCTGTTTCTCTGGGGCGGGCTTTTGTCAGCGGCAGTTCCCATCCTCAATATGGCCTTCCGCTCGGAAATTTATCTAAAGTCGGATGCTTCCCCTGTTCAGATCCTGATGGACGCCAACTGGCAGCTGATGTCCATGCTGAATCTTCTGCTTGTAGTGACGGGATCCTGCCTGATGTACCACACAGAGTACGCCGACGGCGCCATGCAGAAAATGCAGACACTGCCGCTCCGGGAAAGCAGACTGTTTTTCGGCAAAGCAGCCCTGCTGACAATCATGTGCATCCTGATACTAGGGCTGGAAGCGGCAGGCATATGCTTTTGTCTGTGCCGCTGGTTTATTCCTTCCGCCGAGCTTTTGTCGAATGCCATGATGCAGCCTGAAAACCTGATGACCCCGAAAGCCGTGATGCCGCCCGCAGTCCCGCTTCTGTCGGAAGTCTTGATAAACTTCGGATATGCCCTGCTGTTATTGCTGCCCGCCGCCTTTGGTTCACTGTTGATCGCCTCATTCTGTAAAAATATGTGGATTTCCCTCGGGATCGGAGTCATATGTATACTTACCGCCACTATGCTGCCTGCAAAGAACTTTGTGTTATCCCTGTTCCCTTTCGCCCTGCCTTTTCGGATATTTGCGGGAACAGCGCAAAATTCTCTGATCGGGTTTTCCATTGCCGCCGTGGTTGAAGCTTTTGTCATAGGAATCATAGAAATTCTATTTTTGAAAATCAGGAGGAAATTTACATGAACTTTTTAACTCTCATTGGTATTGAATTTCGGAAAATCCGCCGTTCCGGAATCATCTTGATTCTGACGGCCGCCACTGTCATTCTCTGGCTGCCTTCCGTACTGAATGCAGATATGAACTTTGAAATGCAGGCGGAAGGCATTTTACCGGAACACAACTTTTTGATACAGGGCTTTCTGGGCATGGCATGATGGTTCATCTTCCCTGCGGGCATGGTTGTAAGCACAGTTCTGGTGAACATGACGGAGCGGACTCACAGAGGGCTTCTGAAAATGCTCTCCCTGCCGGTTTCCGCCGCCGGATTATGCCTGGCAAAGTTTGTCGTGCTGCTTGCCCTGGCGGCTATTCACATACTGATAACGGTAGCTGCCTACTTTGTATGCGCGGGAATCGCCTCCAAACTGCAAAATTATGATTTCGTTTTGCCGCCCCTGTTTGTCCTGAAGGAAGCAGGCTTACTGTTTACAGCGGCGATTCCCATGCTGGCGGTTTTCTTTTCTTTATCGGTCTGTATCCGTACCCCCATCTTTTCTGTGGGTATAGGGCTTGCTTCCATTGTTCTTTCGGTTTTGATCATAAACACAAAAATATGGTTTCTGTATCCCATGTCCTATCCGTTTTTTGTGATGACCGCCGAATACGGAAAGCTGGCTTCCCGCCTTACAATGCCCCGTGCGGAGCTGTTTCCCTGGATTCCCGCTGCCGCCGCTGTCACCGTATTTTGCCTGTTGCTTTCCTGCCTTTGCTTCGGGCATACCGAAAGGAGTTGATTGATTCATGATCTTCAGCGGGATTTTCACCATTATAATGATTTGCTGATAGTCAATAACCCCGCTGCAAGCAACGGGGCATGGAATTTGAAGCGCTGCAAGCAGCGGGGTATTGACCCTCGCGGCATTCGCCAAATGTCCATGCAAGCATGGCCGTTTGGCTCATTGCTCGCGGGAATAAAATAATAGCTGAAGTTGGCCGTTTTCTCATTGCTCACGGGAATAAACAGCATGATAAAATAGAGAAACTGTTAATTAGACAACACTATACTGCTAAAACAAGGGATTGTTGGTAAAAAATACGCACTTTCTCCATGGCTATCAGCGTGGCGAGAGTGCATATTTTCATTATGATAACTCTGGCTTTAATCAATAATCAATGCTCTTTAAGATTTCTAATACTATTTCTGCTTCCGCTGTTTCAGCGGATACTCCCATATAAATATCGTCATATTGTATACAGATGAAACTTCCTCCCTCAAGGAGTGACAGCGTTACATCTTCCGGTGCATAGATTTCCTCATTTGATTTTGGTTTATAATCCCAGACCACCAAAAGGAACTGACTACCGATTGACTCCAAATCAGGGGCTATCGCACCGCCATCTTCAGTGAACTGTTGTTCAGGTATTGTGCCAGTGATGTATTCAATCCGTAACATATTGTACTGAGTTCCATCGTTCATAGTAGTTTCATAATGAGAGCCACGACCGTAGTGGAAACCATTCGGTAACTCTTTCGGAAGCCGTGCTGCCAACGGATTCTGCATCATTTCAATCTCTGTAAGGCTGGTGACATCTGCGGTCATCACATCCTGCTCACTTTCGTCAGGAGGAAAAACTGCTACACTGTACATCCCTGTGCCTCCTTCCACACCTCCTGTATCGCCACTGCCCGGAATATCCATCCCGCCGGGGATACTGGTATTCACATGGAGAACAATAAAGGCGCCTATCAGTACCACACATAGGCAGGCCGCCATTGCTCCCCAAATCTTCCAATTCAATTTCTTTTTCATAGGCTTTTTAGCTCCTTTTACAATGTCATCTTCAAGTTCCCCCAGAACTTCAAAAAAATCTTCCTTCCTCATAATTCAAAGCCCCTTTCCGTCAAATATGCTCTTAACTGTTTTCTTGTTCGTTCCAACGTTTTTGATACCGTTCCTTGTAACATTCTATAGTCCGTTGCAATTTTTGAAACGGAATCTGCATACCAGTAACGTCGAACAAATAGATTCCGTTTTTCTGACGAAAGACTTTTTACAAATGTATTGATTTCCTTTTCCAGTTCTTTGCGGTCAATTATCTGTTCAACATCATCCATATCTGAAACGCAATCAGTCAATTCATCCAAAACAAGTGTTATCTCACCACCGCCACGCTTTTCAGCATGGTTGCGCTTATACTTGTTAAAGGATATATTTCGCGTGATTTTACCAAGGAATGTTGATAATTGTTCAGGCCAATGTGCCGGCATTGTGTTCCATGCATTTAAATAGGTATCATTCACACATTCTTCGGCATCTTCATCATTATTTAATATGTTCTTTGCTATGTATTTACAGTAATGGCCGTACTTTTCGGACGTTATACTAATGGCTCGTTCGTCTCTATCCCAGTATAACTGTATAATTCCATTATCATCCATACAAATCCTCCTTTTACCTATATACACAACTTCTATAGGAAAATCTGACACCCATTTTTAAAAATACTTTTACTTATCATATCATATTGTTCTAATTATGGTATAACAAAAAAGGGATTGCACGTTTGTGATATGCAATCCCTTTTACAAAAATGTATAAAATCTTTGGAAATGTATATTTATACACATATTTCATCAGCAACAATTAGACGAACCGGGACTATTTTTTCCTGTTTTTTGCAACCGACGTATCGTTTAGTTGGAGCTTGTTACTGCAAAAACACTTCCGCCATACCCTCAAGTCCGTATCTGGAAGCAATGGACTCCAGCCCCTGCTTGATCTCATCCCTGCTGTAGTGATTCGCTTCCAAAAATTCTGTTCGGATTCCTCCAGCAATTCTGCCGAAGGCGACTCCGTATCAACATGAAACAGCAGCTTCAAAATGGCTCTTACCATTTCCCTGATCAGCCGCATGATATAATCCTGCTCAAACAAATTAGTCGACCCCCTCGAAGATCTCCCCAAGCGTCATCTTGATGCTTGGGAATCCTCTCAGGAAGATCTCGGTATCGGCATTATAATCCGCGACCTCTCTGTCGTCCTGAAGCATATAGCTCTGTTCCAGAACATATTTCCCGTTCTCCAGATAATAAATTTCCACCGAGCCCTGGGGCGAAACGATCCAGTATTCCTCTACCCCTGCCCGCTCGTAGATATCTTTCTTTTCCGCCCTGTCACGCTTGGCCGTGGAATGGCTCAAGGTTTCCGCCACAAACCTGGGAACGCCGCTGTATGCACCGCCCTTTAATTGCTTTCGGTCACAGATGATCATAATATCCGGGCAAAGATAATCGTCATTTTTCTCCGGATGATATTTAAAATCCAGATTTTCCATGGACACAAGGCACAGACTGTTTTTCAGCCCCTCCTTTATAATGGTATAAATATTGCCATTCACAATACCATGCTTGTAATCCGGCGACGGGGACATATCAAAGATCACACCGTCGATCTTTTCGTCCTTCTGCCGTTCCAGCTTCGCCATATCCATAGACTTATATCCTTTCCGTTCCGCGCTTTTTGCTCGATTTCATCTGCCATTTGCCCGTTAATACCACTCTCTTTATTTTACAATCCTTACCCGGAACACGCCCTCAATCTCTTCCAGCGCCCTGATGATCTCCTCTGTGGGCCTGCTCTCCACATCCAGCAGGGTATATGCCACATCGCCTTTTGATTTGTTAGTCATATCGCTGATATTGATTCCGGCCCTGCCGAACTCTGCGGTAAACTGGGTAATCATATTTGCAATATTCCTGTGGAATACAGCTACCCGGCCTGCCTTTGCACAGACGCCCATATCGCAGGCAGGATAATTTACGCTGTTGCGGATATTGCCGTTCTCCAGATAGTCCATGATCTCCTCCACCGCCATGACCGCGCAGTTGTCCTCGGACTCCTCGGTGCTGGCGCCCAAATGGGGAATCACGATACAGCCCTTCTGCCCTGCCGTGACAGCGTTGGGGAAGTCGGACACATAACGGGCAATCTTGCCTGCGGCAATGCCCTCCAGCACATCCTTCTCATTTGCCAGCAGATCCCTTGCAAAATTCAGCAGCACCACGCCTTCCTTCATCTTGGCAATGGATACGGCGTTAATCATGCCCTTGGTAGAGTCCAGAAGCGGTACATGAATGGTAATATAATCGCAGTCTGCATATATATCATCCACATTCAGCACATGCTTTACGGAACGGCTCAGGTTCCATGCCGCATTGACAGACAGATAGGGGTCATAGCCATAAACATCCATCCCCAGGGAAACAGCCGCGTTTGCCACCTTTACGCCGATAGCGCCCAGGCCGATAACGCCCAGCTTCTTCCCCATGATTTCCGTTCCGGCAAAGTTCTTCTTCTCTTTCTCCGCAGCCTTTGCAATATCTGCGTTATCCGCAGAAGCCTTCACCCATTCGATGCCGCCGATAACGTCTCTTGCCGCCAGCAGCATTCCTGCCAGCACAAGCTCCTTCACACCGTTGGCGTTGGCTCCGGGGGTGTTAAATACCACTACCCCCTTCTCCGCACATTTATCCAGAGGAATATTATTGACCCCTGCGCCTGCTCTGGCTACCGCCAGCAGGCCCTTCGGTATCTCCATATCATGCATGGAGGCGCTTCGCACCAGAACCCCCTCCGCCTCGTTGATGTCGGCTGTGATCTGGTACTGATCGCTGAAATTCTTCAACCCCACATCCGCTATGGGATTCAGACAGTTTATTTTGAACATTTCCTTGCCTCCTCATCTCTATGCTATTTTTGCCCTTCAAATTCCTTCATGAACTCCACCAGCTTTTCCACTCCCTCTATAGGCATGGCGTTGTAAATGCTGGCCCGCATACCGCCAACGGTTCTGTGGCCTTTCAGATTTACAAAGCCTGCCGCCGTAGCTTCCCTGACAAACCTTGCGTCCAACTCCTCGTCGCCGGTGACAAAGGGCACATTCATCAGAGACCTGTCTTCTCTGCGCACAGTCCCCCTAAACAGCCTGCTCTCGTCCAGATAGTCATAAAGAACCTTTGCTTTCCGCTCGTTGTACTCCTTCATGGCCTCCAGGCCGCCCTTTGCCTGAATCCACTTAAAGACCTTGCCGCAGATATAAATGCCGTATGCGGGCGGAGTGTTATACATGGAACCGTTGTCCGCATGAATCTTGTACTTCAGCATAGTAGGCGTGCCGGGCAGCACATCCTCCGTAATCAAATCCTCTCTGATAATCACAATCACCACACCTGCGGGGCCGATGTTCTTCTGTACGCCGCCGTAGATGACGCCGTATTTTGTCACATCCACAGGCTCGGACAGGAAACAGCTGGACACATCCGCCACCAGGGGCTTACCCTTGGTGTTGGGCAGGGTCTTATACTTGGTGCCGTAAATGGTATTGTTCTCACAGATATAAACGTAATCCGCATCCTCGCTGACGGGCAGGTCGGAGCAGTCAGGTATGTAGGAAAAGGTCTTATCCTCGGAGGAAGCGATCTTGTTTGCCTTGCCGTAAATGCAGGCCTCCTGATATGCTTTCTTGGCCCACTGGCCGGTGACGATATAGTCAGCCACTTTGTTTTTCATCAGGTTCATGGGAATCATGGCAAACTGCTGGCTTGCGCCGCCCTGCAGGAACAACACCTTATAATTGTCGGGAATGTTCATAAGCTCCCGCAGATCCGCCTCCGCCTCCTTTATGATGGTCTCATAGGCCTTGGATCTGTGGCTCATCTCCATGACGGACATCCCCGTCCCTCTGTAATCAAGCATCTCCTCCGCCGCTTCCCGCAGCACCTCCTCCGGCAGCACCGCAGGCCCTGCGGAAAAATTGTAGACTCTGGACATTTCATAATCCTCCTCAAATTGAAAGTAATCTATTTTTAACCATAGGTATAGAATAATCTCTTCATTCACTTTAGTCAACTACATTGTTAAATTTTTCCCTCAAACATTTGTCTGTTTTCTCGAATTCGGACATGTTATAATCCATTTAACCCCGTTACCATCAATGCTCTATATACTTTTCCACAAATTCCGTTGGTGTCAAAATCTCCGGCTTTTCAACATCTACACCACTAAAATCAGTATCTCCCGTTACAAAAACATCCACATCTTCCAATATTGCTGTATAAAGAATCGGATAATCCTTCACATCTCTGATTTCAAATAATGCTTCACCCGGTATATCCGGCGAATATACATACTCGTAATTCATCTTAGCAAGTAATGTATCTATGACACTGACTTTGGCAGGAAATTTTCTTCTGACAACATCCTTTAGTTCTTCTACGATATATGAGACAAAATTAACTGATGCTCTGTAAAAATGCACTTCATCATTCGGCTCATTTTCTCACTGGAAAACACCAATAATGAAATCAGTACATTTGTATCAACCATTACACGCAATTATTTCACCGCTCTTTCTTTTCGTATGTCCTTAACTAGCGTCACAACATCTTCTTCCGTCTCCAATCCAAGCCTCTCTGCTTCCCCCGTAAATGCCGCCTGTGCCTCTCTTAGCGCTTCCATAGAAGAATTTGCCAGATATACACGCCCCGCTTCTTCCATAAAAAGCACCTTGCTCCCCGCTTTAATACCTAAGGAAACGCTGAATAATACCTTGATCGGCATTCCCCTTATCGACATCACT
>JAMPFR010000060.1 GCA_023664365.1 Acetatifactor muris
AAAAAATGCGCTGCTTTTTTTCCTCCATATCCGGCTCCAAAAATATATATTTTTTAATCAGGAAGCCGCTGACTGCGATTGCCGCCGTTTCCAGTATTTCCAATATCGCTGTTGCCATAGTCTGTGTACCGCTCCTTTTTTGTACTGCCTTACCGGCTTTTGAACTCCTAACCCCCCGGTGCAAGCTTAACATAACTTCAATCGCTTCAGCTTTCAGGGACATTCCGCCACCGCATCCTTCATACTCCTCACATACCTGTAAATTTCCGGCCCGGCCTGTTCACCGTACTTTGCAATCAGCTTCACAATAGCGCTTCCCACGATAGCGCCGTCAGATACCGCCGCCATCCGCTTTGCCTGTTCGGGGGTGCTGATGCCAAAGCCGATGGCACAGGGCACATCCGTCACCTTGCGGATGCTCTCCACAATGGAAGCCAGGTCGGTCTTAATCTCGCTGCGCACCCCTGTAACGCCCATGGAAGACACCACATAGATAAACCCTTCCGCCTCTGCGGCTATGGTCCGGATCCGATCCTCCGATGTGGGGGCGATCATGGAAATAACCGCCACATTGCGGGCATTTGCAGGCCCTTCCATCTCCTGCTTTTCCTCATAGGGCATATCGGGAATAATCACTGCGTCCACTCCAAGCTCCTCACATTTTGCAAAAAATCTGTCATAGCCGTAATGAAACACCGGGTTTGCATAGGTCATAAATGCCAGGGGAATCTGCGACCTTTCCCTGACCCGCCTCACAATCTCAAAGGCCCCGTCCGTCGTCATTCCGTTTTTCAGGGCGCGGATATTGGCGTCCTGAATGACCACTCCCTCCGCGGTAGGATCCGAAAACGGAATGCCGATTTCCACCAAATCCGCTCCTGCCCTCTCCATCTCCAGAATAAATTCCACGGTACAGTCCGCGGACGGGTCTCCCGCCGTCAGGAAAGCGATAAACGCCTTTTTATTGGGGGTGTCAAACACCCTGCTCAATTTATTATTTAACATTTTCATATTATTTGCTCCTCGTTCTTCTCGCGCATCTGCTGCCGTCTCACACCCATTGCCGTTGTCTCTCATCTGCTGCCGTCTCCAATCGGCTTTCACAAATCGACTTCCCCACGCATCTCCTATTTCATCAGACATCCGCATTCCAATCTGTTTTTCCTGCAAATCATTCCTGCAGATCCACGCCCCGGTATCTGGCAATGGCCGCCACATCCTTGTCCCCTCTTCCGGACAGACAGATGATAATACTCTGATCCGGGCTGTAATTTCCCGCAATCTTCCGCACATGAGCCACCGCGTGGGCGCTTTCCACCGCACAGATAATGCCCTCCGTCCTGGCAATATACTCAAAGGCGTCCACCGCCTCGTCATCCGTGACAGGCACATATTCCGCCCTGCCGACGTCATGGAGATGCGCATGCTCCGGCCCGATTCCCGGATAATCCAGTCCTGCGGAAATGGAGTAAACCGGCGCTATCTGGCCGTATTCATCCTGACAGAAATAAGACTTCATGCCGTGGAAAATGCCCAATGAACCTGTGGCAATGGTAGCCGCCGTCAGAGCCGTATCCACACCCTTCCCTGCCGCCTCGCAGCCGATGAGCTTCACCTCTTTGTCCTCAATGAAATTCCAGAACATGCCCATGGAGTTGCTGCCGCCCCCTACGCATGCCACCACGGCCGCCGGAAGCCGTCCCTCCTTCTCCAGAATCTGCTGCCTTGCCTCCCTGCTGATAACACTCTGAAAATCCCGGACAATCATGGGGAAGGGATGCGGCCCCATAACGGAACCCAGCACATAGAGAGTATCGTTCACCCGGTTTGTCCACTCCCGCATACACTCGTTGACTGCATCCTTCAGGGTCTGGGTACCGGTGGTGACAGGGTGCACCTTTGCTCCCAGCAGTTCCATGCGGTATACGTTCAAAGCCTGGCGTTCCGTATCCTCCCTGCCCATATAGATATCACATTCCATGCCCAGCAGGGCCGCCGCCGTAGCTGTGGCCACGCCGTGCTGTCCCGCCCCCGTCTCCGCGATAATGCGGGTCTTGCCCATTTTCTTTGCCAACAGGGCCTGTCCCAAAACATTGTTGATCTTGTGGGAGCCGGTATGATTCAAATCCTCCCGTTTCAGATAGATTTTCGCCCCACCCAGATCCTTTGTCATCTTCTCCGCATAGTACAGCAGGGAGGGTCTGCCTGCATACTCGTTTAAAAGGGTATCAAGCTCCCTGACAAAATCCGGATCCTTTTTGTAATGCTCATAGCTCTCCTCCAGGCGGATCAATTCGTTCATCAGTGTCTCCGAAACATACTGACCGCCATGGATTCCGTATCGTCCTTTGCTCATAACTGCCTCCTGTTCCGGGCCGCCTCTACAGCCGCCCGCATTTTTTCAAAATTCTTTACGCCGTCCGTCTCCACGCCGGAACTCATATCCACTGCGTAAGGGCAGATATGCTCCGGCAATTCCCTTATGGCTTCCGGGCTTAATCCCCCCGCCAGAAAATATTCTCTTTCCACCCCTGCCAGCAGCTGCCGGTCAAAGGCAATGCCGCTGCCCATGCCGCTGTCAAACAGCAGCCAATCCGCCCCGGAGTCCAGCCAGGCCTCCACGTCATAGCGTTCTTTTACCTTCACCGCCTTGATGACGGGCTTATGGGTCACCGCCTGTATATAACGGATATCCTCCTCCGACTCCTCCCCATGGAGCTGGGCAATGTCTATGATGCCTGCCTCCAGCAGGGAGATGATTTCCTCACAGGGCGCATCCACAAAGACTCCCACTGTCTGAATCTCTGTGTCCAGCTTTTCCCGCAGGGCGGCCGCCTGCTCCGCCGTCACCCGCCGTCTGCTTTTCTCCCAGAACACGAATCCGATAAAATCCGGCCGCACCCTGTTTGCATATTCAATATCCTCCGGACGGAATAAACCGCATATCTTAATTTTCATACTCACTTCCTCTCAGTTCCTTAAGCAGTCCCGCCTTATCCGGGCTGCGCATAAAGGTCTCGCCAATGAGCACGCCGTCGGTACCGTTCTCCTCCAGTCTGGCAATGTCCGCTCTGGTCTTCATGCCGCTCTCCGACACAAACAATATGTTCCGGGGCACCAGCTTCCGCAGCCTCAGAGAATTTTCAATGTCCACGGTAAAATCCTTCAGGTTGCGGTTGTTGACTCCGATGATCCGCGCGCCTGCCGTAAGCGCCATTTCCACCTCCTGTTCATCATGGGCCTCCACCAGGGCCGACAGCCCCAGTTCCCGGGCAATCGCCCCATACTCGGAGAGCTGTCCGGGACTTAAGATTGCGCAGATCAGCAGCACCGCATCCGCCCCCAGACACCCCGCCTGATAAATCATATATTCATCCACCGTGAAATCCTTCCGCAGCAAAGGAATTGACACTTCCCTGCGGATTGCGGAGAGATATTCGTCACTCCCTTTGAAATAAAATGGCTCTGTCAGCACGGACATTGCATCCGCTCCTGCCGCCTCATATCCCTTCCCGATTTCCACATAGGGAAACTGCTCCGCAATGACCCCCTTAGAGGGAGACGCCTTCTTCACTTCGCAGATAAAGCTCATGCCCGGCCCGGCAAGGGCGCGCTCAAAGGGGAAGAGAAACCCGCCGTCCTCCGCCTTCTGCCGGACTGTCTCCCGCCCGTTCGGGCTTAAGAGTTCTCCTTCCTTCTCCCTCCGGCGGGCTGCCGCCTCCCGGGCCAGCTTCTCCATCTCCCTGACAGAAACCTTTCTCTTTTCCGCTTCTATCCGCTCTCTTGTTTTTGCCGCTATTTCATCCAAAATCATAATATTTACCATGCCTCTCTGCAGCTTACGGGTTTCCCTTTTGTAAAAAGCGCCCTACCGGTTGGACAATAACACAAACTGCTCCAGCTTGCTTAACGCTTTGCCGCTGTCGATAGTCTCTTCCGCCAGCTTCACGGCCTTTGCCAAGCTCTCCGCCTTTCCTGCCACAAACAGAGCTGCGGCGGCATTCAGCACTGCGGCGTCCCGCTTGGCTCCACGCTCTCTGCCCTCCAGAATGGCTCTGGTAATCGCCGCATTTTCCGCAGGCGTACCGCCCAAAAGATCGCCCTTTGCCCCTGCTTTCAGTCCGACGCTCTCCGGCGTAATAGTAATCATCTTTAGTTTCCCTTCTTTGAAGCAGCATGCGGCGGTAGGCCCGCAGATAGAAATTTCATCCAGCTTTTCCTTGCCGTATACCACCATGCCCTTCCTCACCCCCAGGTTAGAAAGCACCTTCGCCATGGGTTCCAGCAGACTTTCGTCATACACGCCCATCACCTGCATACTTGCCTTGGCCGGGTTCGTCAGCGGCCCCAGGATATTAAAGACAGTGCGTATCCCCAGTTCCTTGCGGATCGGCCCTACATACTTCATCGCCGTATGATATTTCTGGGCGAACAGGAAACAGATCCCGGCCTCCCGGAGCAGCTCCGCCGCTTTCTCCGGCTCCACTGAAATATTGACGCCCAGCGCCTCCAGACAGTCCGCAGCGCCGGATTTGGAGCTTGCCGCCCGGTTCCCGTGCTTTGCCACAGGTACACCTGCCGCCGCAGTAATCAGGGAAGCCGTGGTGGAAATATTAAAGGAATTGGAGCCATCCCCTCCCGTCCCCACAATTTCCATTACCTCCATGCCATGGTTCACCGGCAGCGCATGACTGCGCATGGCCTCTGCCGATCCGGTGATCTCCTCAATGGTCTCCCCCTTCATGGAAAGGGCTGTGAGATAGGCGCTCTTCTGTACGTCACTGGCCTCTCCGCTCATGATCTCATTCATTACGTTTCTTGCCGTTTCATAGCCTATATCCTGCTTTTTTGACAGCTTAATAATCGCTTCCCCAATCACTTTTTTATTTTCCTCCTTTTCTGCCTCCGGCTTCCCGCCTTCTGCGCTTCTACTCTCCCGTTCTCCGGCCTCTGCGCTTCTGTCTCCCTGTTTTTCGCTTCCCGTGTTCCGTTCTCCTGATTCTTCGCCTTTTGCTTTTCTGTCTGCCGCTCTCCTTTTCCCCAGAAAATTTTCCATGATCTGATATCCTTCGGGAGTCAGTACGGATTCCGGGTGAAACTGTACGCCGTAAACAGGATAGCTCTCATGCTCCACCGCCATGATTTCCCCGTCATAGGTCTTTGCAATTACCTTCAGCGCGTCCAAATCTGCGGGAAGCTCCGCCGCCAGGGAATGATACCTGGCTACTGTAATTTCTTTTTTCATCCCCTTAAACAGCGTACTCTCCGTATCCAGCACCGCCAGGGACTGCTTGCCGTGCATCAGCTGCTTCGCATAGGTAATCTTTGCTCCGAACACCTCACAGATTGCCTGGTGCCCCAGGCAGATCCCCAGAATGGGGATTTCCCCGGCAAAGCGGCGGATAACCTCCTCACAGATACCTGCGTCGGCAGGTCTTCCCGGTCCCGGCGACAGGATAATGTGGGTCGGCCCAAGGGCCTGAATCTCCTCCACAGTCAGCTCGTCATTGCGCACCACCCTCACATCAGGCTCCACCGACGCGGTAAGCTGATAAACGTTATAAGAAAAGCTGTCATAGTTATCAATCAACAAAATCATCTTCCATGCCCTCCTGTGCGGTTTCAATGGCATTTTTCACAGCCGCCGCCTTCTGGATACACTCTCTGTATTCCTTCTCCGGCACACTGTCCGCCACAATGCCTGCTCCGGAACGGACGAATACCTTTCCGTTTTTGGAAAACGCAAGCCGTATGGCGATACAGGTATCCAGGCTTCCGGTGAAGGAAATGTATCCGATTGCCCCTCCGTAGATGCCTCGTTTATTGTTTTCCAGTTCATTGATAATCTCGCAGGCCCGCAGCTTCGGCGCGCCTGACAGGGTTCCCGCCGGCAGAATGGCGTCTACCGCATCCAATGCGTCCCTGTCTTCCCGGATAATGCCGCTTACCGTAGACCCCAGATGCATGACGTGCGAATAACGCTCTACGGACATATATTTTTCCACCTGCACCGTACCGATTCTGCTCAGCTTGCCGATGTCGTTCCTTCCCAAATCCACCAGCATATTATGCTCCGCCTTTTCCTTTTCGTCGGTAAGCAGCTCCTGCTCCAGCTCCCGATCTTCCTCCTCCGTCCTGCCTCTGGGCCTTGTCCCCGCCAGAGGAAAAGTGTACAGCTTATCCTTTTCCAGTTTTACCAGCGTTTCCGGGCTTGCTCCGGCAATCTCCCCGTCGCCGCCGGAAAAGTAAAACATATAGGGAGAGGGATTCTGAATCCGCAGCACTCTGTAAGCGTCCAGAAGGCTTCCTTCCATCTCCGCCTCCAAGCGGTTGGAAAGCACCACCTGGAAAATATCTCCCTCTTTGATATAATGCTTCCCCTTCTCCACCATTCTGCAGTATTCCTCCTCACTGAACAGCGGCTTGAAATCAGACTTCAGCTTCAGGGACATCCGGGGCATTTTTTCCCCTCTGAGAATTAACTGCCTCATTTCTTCCAGCTCCAGTACAGCCTTATTATAATTCACTTCCAGGTCATCTGTTTTTACATTTACAATCAACTGGATTTTATGCCTGTCATTGTCAAAGGCAACCACCTTGTGGAACAGCATCAGATTCACATCCTGAAAGCCTTCCTCGTCCCTTGCGTCCAGCTTAAGACCCGGCTCGCTGTACTTAATATAATCATAGGAGAAATAGCCCACCAGCCCTCCGGTAAAAGGAGGCAGCGCCCCCAGCTCAGGACTGCGGTTCTCCCGGATAATATCCCGAATGCAGCTGCGGATGTCATCCCGGGTAGTCTGGGTAGTCAGGGCCGTTTTCATCTTCACCGTTCCGTCATAACAGGTAATCTCAAGCAAAGGGTCATAGCCCAGAAAAGAATACCGTCCCCAGCGCTTATCGGCGTCTGCGCTCTCCAGCAGAAACACATGGCTGCTGACCTTTTTCAGGATCCGCACCATTTCCATAGGCGTGCATATGTCGGCAAACAGCTCCGTACTGAGAGGAATCAGACCGTATTCCCCCCGGGCCGCCAGCTTCTTACATTCCTCCAGTGTCAGATTCAGTTTCATATTCCGCTCCTTTCCTGCTATACTTTCTTTAAATGCGCCTTTGCACAAAAAATCCCTGACAGAATATTCCTATTCTGTCAAGGACGAGATAACAATTACTCCCGCGGTGCCACCTTGCTTCGCCTGTATCAGGCGCTCTTTACAGGATACCGGGTACATGCTGTGCCGGTAAAAGACTCCGGCATAATGTACCATTATATCCCCGGCATCTCACGCGTGCCCTGCGTCGCAGTATACTCAAAAAATCCATACAAAAATCCGATTCCTTTTTCCCTGCGCCCTCCGTGGTCCATTTAACGGCCCGCCTTCTGACCTTTCTCAGCATCCGGTCTCTCTGTAAGCGCCCACGTCGATGAAACAAAAAACATTCCACCGCCGGCAGCTTTCTCCTTAGGGATAAAGCTGCATACCGTTTTTATCTCCACATCTACGGTTTATGTCCGCTATGTATTTTTTATTATATTACTCCACGCCTCAAAATGTGTCAAGTATTTTTAAAAGGGATTGGTGAAAATCGGTTTGCGGGGGCAGCCCAAGAAAAGGCTTGACCCTCATAATTAATATGTGATACAATACCTGCATATATTTGCGGCAGAGAAGGGTAAAAGAATGATTGAGTCACAAAAACAGAATAAAATTGAAACTATTATGAGAACGCTATTCTCTGACAAGAAAAAATACTTGCTTCCGGCAATCCATTTCCTGCTTTCTTTTCTGTATGAAAGGTGCATTTTCCGGTTTGATTCAGGACGGGATATTGTTCTCCCGATACCCAGAAATAATATTATCAGTGATACCGCAGAAAGAGTACTGGCCTATGCAATCTCTAAACTGTTTGCGGCGGTTCTTATCTTTTTCCTTTGGTATCTGCTCTTCTGGATAGTTGAAAATTGGAAGAAAAAGAGAAATATCCGATTTTTTACGGTACTTTTTGCAGTAAGCCTGGTGATAGCGCTTCTCATTTGGCCGCTCACTTTTTATGCGAGCGTCGATAATTATATAACCTACTCCTTTGCCAGAAGATTCTGGCCGGAATACTGGCATGGCGCTTATACGGGATTCCTATATGCCGCCCTGCTCATGGTGGTGCCAAACCCTGTATTCATCGCTGTGTTCCAGCTGCTCTTCGGCTTTTTTGTCCTGGGCTATCTGTATAACAGGATCGTGGACAGCCCCGTGCTGCGTGGAAAGGGAAAATACTGCGTGTTCCTTGTTTTCTTAATACCCAGAACCTATGCGCTTTTTACCGACCCTTACCGCACGGAGCCGTATGCCCTGCTGTGCATGTTCGCTGTCTCCATGACTGCCATGGACGTCGTAGACCGGAGAAAGAGAGGGAAGTTTAGTCTGGTCTGTAATATCTTGTTGTGCGGATTTATCAGTGTGTGGAGAACAGAAGGGATTATTCTCGGTTTTCTCCTGTTCCTTGTACAGCTCCTGTTTGTATACAGATATAAACCCCGTAAGGCCTTTGTTTCGTTCCTGTGCCTGCTGCTGGCGTTCGGCGCGTTTCTGCTGCCCCAGAAGCTGGGTGATATCAAGTATTACGGAAAAGATTATTACTTCATCAATTCCTTTAATACCTTGAAAAATATTTTCAATCATCCCGATGCAGATCTTTTCTATGAGAAGGCACAGGATGATTATGAGGCGCTGGAGGCGGTGGTGCCGGTGGAGCTCATTCGTAATTACGGCATGGACGGATACAGAAGATATAATTATGCAAACGGAAGGAACGATATCAACCAAAGCCTTGCGGATGATGCGACTGCTTCGGCATACATGAGGGCGTATTATCGGATTGTCGCCCACAATCTGAAGATCTACGCAAAAACCCAGATCAGTATACTGCTCACCGCAATTACAGTAATTCCCAGCCGCCTTAACATACCAAGTACAGAGCCGCCCGTTCATGATCTGCCTTCCTGGACCTTGCAATCCTGGAGCATTGGCGAGCAGGATTACTTCAGTACATTGTCCTTCATGACACCGCTGGTAAATTTGGAAAGCCGCCAACGCTTTTCGGCTTCCGCCTGGGAAGCAATCGGCAGCTTTGAAGACATACTGCAGGAAATCCATTTCTACAGCACTGTTTTGATTCTGATTCCATTGTTTGACATATTTCTCTTTTTCAGAGAAGGAATCCGGTTTCTGAAAAGGAAAAAGAATTTATTTGGCCTGGCAGGAATAGCGTTCCTGTTACTGGGGCAGGCTGCAGCTATAGTGCTGGTGATGCCGGCTACAATGATAGTGTACCTTCATGCATACTATTACTGTTCCCTCATACTCTGCTTGATTTATGCAAATTATTTGAGATGCAGGAAGATACAGGAGATCTGACAAAATGAAAACCATTGGAGTTCTCGGTAAAACAGGCTTCCGTTATGGAGCTCATTTCCTGCTCCCGACCAGCACCCGGTTCACCGGTCTGAAGTAGCGGTTCAGGTAAGCCCCGATCATGATAATATACATGCAGAAATACATCCAGATCAGTATGATAATAATGATAGCCAGGCTGCCGTAAATACCATAGGAATTGCCGTAATCCACATAAATGGAAAATCCCCAGGAAAAAATGCTCCACACCACAGCCGAAAAGGTTGCTCCGGGAATCTGCTCCTTAAACTTCAGCTTATCATCCGGCACATACGCGTATATCGCCGCAAAAAGCAGGGTCAGTACCAGCCAGACCACCAGAAACCGAAAGTGCATGACAAAAGCCACCAGCTTCTGCAGCTGAGGGATCCGGTGCAGCGCCAGATTGACTAACTGGTTGCCGAACACATTGAGAAACAGAGATAAAATCATGGCCACCAGCATAAGTACCGTGTAAAAGCAGGCGATTCCCCGCACCACAAAATAATTCCGTTTCTCCTCCACGCCGTTGACGGCGTTCAGCCCGTGCATCAGAGCCATAACGCCCTTTGCGGCGGACCAGAGCGTGGCAATCACCGCAATGGACAGGCTTCCCGCCGACTTGCCATACACCTCGGTAATCAGACTTTCCACCAGAGGTTTCACCTTATCCGGAATAATGTCCGCCACCGTCTGCGTCAGATTTTCCTCCGTCAGAGGGGTGTAGGGAATTATCATGCAGAGCACCATCAGCATGGGCACTATGGACAGGAAAAAGAAGAAAGCAATGCTTGCCGCATGGGCGCTGATATTCTGTTTTTTCATCTTGGCGGAAAAATCCTGCCCTATCAGATACAGCTTACGAATCACTTGTTATCTCCTACTTAATCAAAGGCCCCGCTGCAAGCGGCATTCGCCAAATGTCCAAGCCAACCTATAGTTGGCTTTAAACATGGCCGTTTGGCTCATTACTCGCGGGAATAAATACATTTCGTCGCACAGTTCTCATAGAAATACATCAAAATATCTCCGGCCGTCCAGCCCTGCTTCGCCATTTCCTTGGCCCCGTTCTGGCTCATTCCCACTCCATGACCGAATCCGCCGCCGGACAAACTATATCCTACCACATTTCCTTCCTCTTTACCAGTCGATATGATAAAAAAGCCGCTGGGAAGAAGACTGGCGTTTACCACCTCTTTCCCGTCCTGCCGCAGAACCGGGGATTTACCGTCATTTAAAACATACCGTATATTATGTTCGGAAAGCACCTTGTAAGTACCCTCCTCCGCCTCAATTACAAGTTCATCCGCCACGCCGCCTGCGCCGCGCTTCGCTATGTAAATATCATGCACCTCTCCCAGACTGCGGATTTCCTCGCTCACATACTCGCCGTCCCGAAGGGTCAGCACCAGAGCGCTGTTGGCCGCATACCGCTTTTGCAGCGTCTCCAGCATATGCCGGGTATCCAGCTTTTTCACCGTATAGCTCCATCGATACCAGCTTTCATTTACCTCAAAATCATCCGGATTTTTCGACGTGATAAATTCCGCAAAAGCGGCTTCCTCCCGCAGAGCGTCCCCCAGATAGACCGTTTCTCCGGAAAGCGTATTTTCTCCGGAAAGCGCATCTCCTCCGGGGAGTGCACTCCCTCCCTTGCCTGCCGCCTCCGCCGACAAAGCCTCCGCCATGGCCGCCCTGCTTAAGGATCTGCCATGCAGGTAAGTTATCCGGGCAGCGGCCTCCGTCTTCCACACATTGGCATCGCTGCCTACGCCGCAGGAGGTTGAATAGTAATAGGTTCCCGTCAGTTCACCCTCCGCCGTATAGAGCAGCTGCCCGTATGTCTCCTTCACCGCCGTAGTAGTGCTTTCCTGCTCCTGAATATTATTGTAAACCTGATAAGAGGTGCTGTCATCCACATGGGCGCCGTACTGAGGATAACCTGCATGCTCCATATGTCCGTAAGCATAGGTTCTGGCACAGATTGCCTGGGCCTTCAGGGCTTCCGCCGGATACCCGGCGGGCATCTCGCTGGGCACCACGCTGTAAAGATATTCCTCCAGCAGCACCTCGTTAATGACCGCTATGCCCTCCTCCGTCCGCAGCAGTTCCATTTTCCCCCGGTAGGAAGGCGTTCCCTGGCTGCGGTTTACGTTCTTCAATATCACCTTTCCCGTCAGCACATCCGGCGCCACCAGGACTCTGCCGCCTTCAAAATAGGGACTGTCATAGGAAAATACAATCTCCTCCCCTGCCTGATGGGTTTCCGTCTTTCTGTCCTCATAGCTGCCGTAAATGAGGGTGAAATCCGTATCCGACGTAAGCACCGGCGCGGCATGAAGCAGTCCTGTGTAATCCGTTGCCTTTATCAGCACTCGTATATACTCCATGGCCTCTTCCTTTGCCAGAAGGATACCGCAGATTTCTCCGTTTTCCAGACAGAGATCCGCAAAATCATACCCGATACGGATATCCCGCACCGTACACATTTCCAGGCTGTCATAGAGCCGGTAACCCCTGCATTCCGCCGTAAGCGGTATCCGGCCATAGCCCTCCACCTCAACGCCTTCCTCATCTGCACTTAAGATACGGCCGTTGATTTTCTCACTTTTCAGCAGTATCCCTGTGACAAGTCCGTCTGTCAGCGTCACATCCGCCACCTGCTCCCGCACAGACTCTGCCGGCCGGAAGAACGGTTCTTCTTCGCCGGATTTTCCCCAGCCGAAGCGCACCCTTTCACCGTCGCAAAAGACAAGGATACCTTCCTCATCCTCCTCCATAATCCATATATTATGTATGGTCTCCACCACCGGAATATGCACTTCACCGGAAGGAATTTCCGGCTCCGCCGGAGGCTGTTCCTCCCTGTGAAGAAGCGCCCCTGCAAGCTTCCCTGCCAGCAATATTACAATCAGCAGAACCCCCAGCACACAGATAAAAGCCTTCAGCTGCATCCGCTGGGATTTGTTCATATGAAATCGATCCTTTTTCAAGTCTGCATCCTCCTGTCATATACATAAAAGAGCAGCCTTGAAGGGCTGCTCTTTTCTTTTGTAAGGCAAACTTGTTTGCTTTTCCCCAAAATGCCGCCTCCTGTTTTTTGACTCCTAGCAATGCTAGGTGGGTGACCGCAACCGTGCTTTTGCCTTCCCTTCCGAACCTCTGTGAAGAGTGAGGGCCTGACAGCCGCCCGGCAATATAGGAATCCCGTTTAAAGTAATGTAGGTTCAAAAATGAACAAGAGTTATCGAGCACCTCAGGTTACTCTTATTATAGCTGATTGCAGCCTTGTTTACAATAGAAATTTTTTCCTTGCACAGGCTTTCCATGCGTCATCCGCCGGCGGATTTTCTTCCCCTTGGGTCAGATAAATTCTGTCAATACATAATTCGGATGTCTCCGCCACAATACTGAAAATATGTTCTCCCTTCTCCAGCTCCACTTCCGTCATCCGCTGCCAGCACCACATATGGATTGTCCTGTAGGAAAAGAAATTGCCCTCCCGCACCTGGCATTCCGACGGTATCCTTTTTCCGTCCAGCGCAAAGCGGCAGTGAGACGCAGACTCCTCGTCGTATTTCATGAGCATCCACACCTGATAGACGCCGCCCTGTCCACAGCGGATCCGATAATGCATGGCAGGCGCGTCTTCCCTGTCTTTCCAGCTTTTTCCTTTTTGAGGAATATACATGGCAAGCCCTGTTCTGCCGTCTGTCTCCGCCTGCCGATGCACCCAGCCGATTCCCTCTAAATCCGCACTGCACCAGGCGTTTTCCGACTGCTCCAGAGCATATTCCGCTTCCCAGGCAATATATCCTACGTTCTGTTCCACTGCCTGATTTCCGCTCTGTTCGATATTCCGCCCTGCATTCCTTTCTGTAAACTGTCCGCATTCCTCCTGTATCACGCCCCTGCCAAACGCTGCCGGAATATCCTTCCTGCCGTCCGCTGCGGGAACGTACCGCCGATTTCCCCTTCTCTCCGGACGGATGCTTTCATTTCTCGCATAATTAATATCCTCTGTCCAGAATTTCCGGCCTGCATATACCACCCGGGGCAGAGGAACCTCCTCCCCGGCAACCCCGTACATGCTGCTCCAGCGCTGAATGTCAAAATCCGGAATGGGAGCGTCCGGCTCCAGAAGTCCCGGTCCGAGATTGGTCGTAAGACGCTCCCCTGTATAGAGATTCAGCGCAAAAACAGTGACATAGGGGTCCTGGGCCTCCAGGCGCAAAACATGCCTGCCGCGCTGCAGGCCGGGCAGCCGCACATACAGCTTCTCTCCGTCGCCTAACGCCGCCTCCTTCCAGTTGCCCAGCCACTCGTCCAAGGTTTCCGAACAGACTGTCTCCTGCCAGGTACCGTCCACCGACAGGGTCATCCGAATCTGTCCCGTGGAATTTAGGGTCAGATACCGAATTATTTCCAGTTCAAAGCTGCCTTCCGACTGTAAATTAAAATCAAATTCCAGCCAGGGGTTCCCGCCGTCCGCTGTGGCGGACGCCTCCATAACGCTCCCCCTGCCTCTTCCCAGACAGGGAATCAGGCTCCAGCCCCCGCTCTTCCTGCTGTATTCTGCCGCAGGCATATGAATATAGCCGTCAGCTTCTGCAGCCTCCTGCTCACAGATAACCGGAATATTCCATGTTCTTCCCGCAGCCTGAATCTGAATCTGTCCTCCTCTGCAGCCCCTCACAGGCGTGACAAATATCCGCTTCTCTACCTCCACTTCCCCGGAAGCTTCCGACAGCTCCAGCCCCTTATCCGCCGTTATTTCAAAGGGAATGCTTCCGATCCCGGTATTTGCCAGTTCAAACCATTTCGTCCTCACACCATTTTCCCAAAACCGTAACAAGCCCGGTTCCCCATAATCAACGGTGCGGATAACAAGCTCTCCCCGCTCCAGCTTCAGGGCCGGTCTGCAGGCGGGATTGGCCTCCATGGCCGGCGGCGGGAAATCCTCCGGCGTCAGAATACCGCTCCATTTTCCGCCGCACATTTTGTCATTATAATAATACAGCAGCATCCGCTTCAAATCGTCCATTTCCCGGGACTTTTTCATGTATTCGTCCGCAGCCCTCATAATGCCCCGCTCATAGGAGGCAACGCTCCTGTCCGCGAAGTAATAGGACGCGCTTACATAAAAGGCCGCCTGTATTTTCATCAGCATCAACTGCATATAAGCCCCTTTTTCCTCCTCAGGCAGTTTTTCATAAATTTCCCCTGCCCGGGAGGCCAGGTCATGAAGACGCCAGACCCTTGCCGCCGCCTCATCCCCGTAAGCAGTCTGAGAGAACCTTCCGGAACGCATATGCTCCGGCTTGCACACATTACAAAGCTGTGCAAATTCCGTATAAATATCCGCGGTCTCCCTTCCCCAATGTCCCGTAAAATTCCTGTCTATCCACTCTTCAGTATACCTGCGGGTGTCGTGGATAATGCTTTCCGGCCTTCCCGCATCCCAGCCGTAACGGAGAAAATATTCCGTATCCTGCTCTATGGGCTTTAATGCGCCCACATTGTCCACCCATATTTCCCGGATACCGTTTTCATAGCACTTTTTTAACTCATTTCCCATCTGCGCCAGAGGTGCAGAGCAGATAAACAGATAGCTCATGCCGGGCGGCGCCCAGTAAGAGCTGTGATAATACAGGCCGTTTCCCCCTTTTCTCAGCTGTTCTTTTTTGTCCGGATACCGCCTCACATATCCGTGATTGTCATCCGCCCAGATTAAAGTTACGTCCTCCGGCACCTGCAGTCCGCTGTCATAAATGGGAAGCACCTCCTTGTAGGGCACAAACGCCTGAGGCACATCGCTTTTTCCCAGAACCTCCCAGATCAGTTCACGCTGATCCGCCATAATATGTTCCAACAATTCCCGCTGACCTGCCAGCAGCTCCTCCTGCGTACGGCCCTCCAGTCCTTTTGTGACAAACCCGCTGTCGTGTATTCCCCGCATCCCTATGGTATAGCAGACCTCAAAATCCCGGTTCTGAAGCAGGCTCTCCCGCCAGTACTCCTTTATTTTCTCACGGTTCCAGCCTTCAATGGTATAATCATACTGAAGCCCCTCATAGCCTTTGGATTCTACCCAGGGCTTCCACTCATTCTGGTTGCTGCGGTGCAGCATGTCGCAGTGGGAGGTACCTGTGACAATTCCCATTTCCTCTGCCAGCCTGCCGTTTTCCGGATTATGGTTAAAGGCATTAACGTGCATGGCGGGCCATATGAAGTTCCCCTTCAGACGAAGAATCAACTCATAGATCCGCCTGTAGGTTTCCGGCCCGATGGTGTCGTCTCCGGTATGGAGCTTCGCCCACATATCCAGCTCCTCTTCATCATTTAAGAAAATTCCCCGGTATTTGACGCAGGGCCAGTCCGCCCTGTGCCAGCCTTCCTCTATACTTACCTCTTCTGCGGTCTTAACCGGCACATCCGCCAGATCATACCAGGGCGACACTCCCATCCGCTCACAGAAATCATAGATTGCATAAATTGTGCCTCTCCTGTCACAGCCCGCCAGGTACAGCCGGCCATCCTGCTCCTGCTGCAGGCAGCCCTCCCAGCGCAGCTTCCCCTCTTCCGTCTGCAGCTCCTCCCGGCTTAAATTCTTTACCAGCGGACTGACCCCAAAGGTTCCCACCACGATTTTGACCGACTCATCCATTTCCTGCACAACAGCCGGACGGACGCCGCACACCTTCTCTATATCCGCCGCCAGATTGGAGACTGCAATTCTGACCCCGCTGTTTTCCTCCGGGCAGACGCAGATACTTCCTGATGCCCCGTTTTTCCCGAATAATCTCATTTTGATACCTCACCTTATTCATTTTGCCCTTATTCATTTTCCCAAACCATTACGGTTCGCAAGTTGACGCTTTGAGTAATTCGTACTATAATTTCAGTGTGGGAAATACTCCAAACACAAGTCGCAACCCGGAGGCTGATTATGAAAAAAAGAAGTTTAATCCTTATCCTTTCTCTACTGCTGGCTCTCGGCACTGCCGCCTGCGGCACACAATCCGCAGCCGAAAACGGCACAGGCCAGAGCACGCCGGACGCCCCTTCTGCGGATAACTCCGGTCTGAATGCCCCCAACGGCACAGGCGGTTCCGGACTGAATACAACCGGCACATCCGTTACGGACAATTCCGGCACATATATACCGGACGGCATCGGCACGGATATACTTACAGGCGCCGGTTCGGATGGCTTCAGTCCTGATTTGGCAGTCCTTATCAGCGTGGATACCGACTCCCTTGCCTTTTCATCCCTGACCGATTTTTACAACAGTGACCTCCGTACCGAGGTGGAAGATACCGTAAACGAATTATCCGAGCTCTGCGGCCTCCATACATTTATTACGGTTGAAGAACCGGACACTCTCATCTATAATTACCAATATACCATATCCCTGGCTTCCATAGGCATCAGCCATGAAGAGATGGCCGCCGTCATTGCTGCAGAGCAGCAGGAAACAGACATTTACAATGATGTCATGAATGATATGGAAATATACCGGTTATGCGGACTCCCTGTGGAAATCATCCGTATGAACTACCTGGATACAGACGGTTCCCTCGTTTATTCGGTAGATTTTACGGAAGAAGGCAGTACTTCCGTTCTTCCTGGCAGTACGGGGATTCCCGGCGATTCCGGCACGGCTTCCGATGCTTATGCAGACCTGCAGGACTGGATGGCCTCCTCAGAAGATGTGGCGCTGACTGTGGAATCCACCAACCGATCCCTGGCCTCCTCCGGCATTACCTTTGACCTGTCTGTTGACGGCAGCGTTCTGGTATATAAATACTATCTGCCGAAAAACTACTTTTCAGACAGCCTGGCGGAGGAAGACCTGACAAATACCTTTGATTCCATGGTAAATGCCGGTTCCGCCTCCGTGGACGCTGTCGTTTCCATGTTTATGGAAAAATACGGCCTTAAGGTGGATGCCGTCCGCTTTGCCTACTACTCTGCAAACGGTACGGAGCTTTACAGCAGGGACGTTACGGCTGCGCCGTGAAGCCTTGCTGCGCCCCCATGCTCTCGCTGTGCCATGAAGTTCCTGCTGCGCTATGAAGCTTTCGCTATGTCATGAAGCCTTGCTATGCTACGAAGCTTTGCTATGCCCGGAAGCTTCCTTCGTTTAAGCCTCTGTGCAACACCGCAGTACCCGGAACCTCGGTCTCCTTTTTCAGCCACTCTGCTTCCTCCGGCGTCAGCCAGGGTGAGATTTTTTCATAAACCGCCTGCTGGTACGCCGCCAGGAAACAGCGCTGCACTTCGCTTAAATGCTTCATTTCAATGGCTTCCATGTCAAGTGGAACCCAGGTCAGAGTCTTAAAATGCATAAACTGCCCGTACTCGTTTTTGACGTCATTTTCCGCCACCATCACATTCTCAATGCGAATGCCGTGACTGCCTTCAATGTAAATACCGGGCTCGTTTGTCACATCCATTCCCGCTTCGATGACTGCTTCCGTCTGCCCCTCCGTATATCTCCATCGCAGTCCCTGAGGGCCTTCATGTACATTCAGAATATAGCCTACTCCATGGCCTGTTCCGCACTTGTAATCCAGCGCCATGTTCCAGATGGGCTGTCTTGCCAGAATATCCAGGTTACGCCCCGTGCAGCCGTACAGCCAGCGGGCGTGGGTCATCTGCAGCATGGCTGCAGCCACCATGGTATAATGCAGCTTTTGCTCCTCCGGCACCGGCCCCAGGGCAACGGTTCTGGTTACATCCGTGGTTCCCCCCAGGTATTGTCCGCCGGAATCAATGAGATACAGCCCTTCCGGCTTCAACACTGCATGATTCTCCGGTGTAGGCTCATAATGCATCATTGCCGCGTTTGCTCCGTACGCGGAAATGGATGGGAATGACAGATCAAAGCATTCCGGGATCTCCCGGCGAAGGGCTTCCAGCTGGTCTGCCGCCGTAATTTCCGTAATCTCCTGTTTTCCGATATTGGTCTTCAGCCAGTAAATAAATTTTGTCAGCGCCACGCTGTCCTTTAAGTATATCTGCTCCATATTGGCCAGCTCTGTGGTATTTTTCACCGCCTTTAACAGCTCTGTGGGATTATTCTTCTCCACAATCGTCTGTCTCTCACACATGGTTTTGTAAAGAGCATAACTGCACTGACGCTTATCCATCAGCACCTTCTGCCCCCCGGGCAGGCCTTTCAGATAATCCACTGCGGTCTTATATTCCCGCACCTCTATTTTTTTTGCCCTGAGGTACTCCCTGGCGGTTTCATCCAAAGCCGCGCCCCGGATGAACAGAACCGTCTCTTCCCCGTTCAGCCAGGCATAGGACATAGCCACCGGATTACATTCCACGTCGCAGCCCCTGATATTAAAGAGCCACATAATGTCGTCCAGCTTGGTGAGAAGCAGGCTGTCAGCCCCCTCTTTCCCCAGCTTCTCCATTACCTCCGCTCTCTTCTCCTCAAAGCTTTTTCCTGCCAGCTTTTCCTCCAGGACAGTCACCTTTCCCGCCGGGAATGCAGGACGCTCCTTCCAGATCCGCTCCGCCAGATCCTGCTCATAGACAAATGTCACTTCTTTGTCAGCCAGCTTTTTCTCATAGTCCATCCCCTGGAACATGGGCACCACTCTGCCGTCAAATCCAAGGGTCTGGCCCTGCTGCATATTTTCCTGCAAAAATTCCGGAATGGTGGGCACTCCCTCGTCCTGCATACGGAACAGCTCTACCGTAGTGCCCTCCAGCTCCTTTTCCGCCTGGATAAAATATCTGCCGTCGGTCCAGAGTCCCGCTCCCTCCCGCCACACCAGAAGCGTGCCGTTGGAACCGGAAAAATTACAGAAATATTCCCTTACCTTAAAGTAATCATTCACATACTCGGAATTGTGAAAATCCGCTGTGGGCATCATGTAAAAGTCAATGCCTTCCTCCTCCATCACCGCCCGCAGCTTCAAAAGTCTGTCCCGGATTACCTTATTTTCCATATCGATCCTTTCCTTTCTCAAATCCTCAGTTCTGCCGCGCCCGACGGCAAAAACCCCCTTCACACTATTTCCCTGCACCTTGAGGTGCCCACTCTCTCGCAGCCCAGCTTCAGAAACATTTCCAGATCCTCCCGGGTGGAAATGCCCCCGGCCGCCTTGATCTTCACTCCCGGCCCGAGATGCTCCTTAAAAAGCTCCACGTCCTCCTGGGTGGCGCCGCCGGTGCCGAAGCCGGTGGACGTCTTGATGTAGTCTGCCCCTGCAGCAGTCACCGCCCTGCACATGGCAATCTTTTCTTCCTCCGTCAGGTAACAGGTCTCAATGATAACCTTCAATATATGGCTGCCGCATTCTTTTTTAAGGGTTCGGATTTCCTCCTCCACCCTGTCAAACAGCCCGTTCTTCACATCCCCGATATTCACCACCATGTCAATCTCATTACAGCCTTCCGCCAGGGCCTGCCGCACCTCCGCCACCTTTGCTGCGGTCACGCTGTAACCTAAGGGGAAACCCACCACTGTGCAGATATTCACTTTATTCCCGTAAGTCTCATGTATCCTCCCGATATAGGACGGCGGCACACAGACACTTGCCGTTCCAAGCTCTATCGCCTCGTCGCACAGACGCACGATATCCTCCCATGTGGCAAAGGCCTTCAGCTGCGTGTGGTCAACATGCTTCAACATTTCCTGTGTTGTCATAGAATCTCCTTACACCAATGCGGCGGAGCATTCCGCTCCGCCGTTCGGTTTATCTTATTATATTCCATTCTCCCTGCTCCGTAAATACCGCTCCGGATTACAGGTAATGCTTTCATGTCATTTACAACGCTTTTCTCAAGCCTTAGGGCCTGCGGAAACCAGTGCCTTGCCCGCATCATTGCCCTCATACTTCGCAAAGTTCTTGACAAATCTGCCTGCCAAGTCATTTGCCTTTGTCTCCCAGTCTGCAACATTTGCATAGGTGTCGCGGGGATCCAGAATACCGGTATCCACGCCGGGAAGCTCGGTAGGAATCTCAAAATCAAAGATGGGCAGCTTCTTGGTGGGCGCCTTATTAATATCACCGTTCAAAATGGCGTCGATGATACCCCGGGTATCCTTAATGGAGATACGCTTGCCGGTGCCGTTCCATCCGGTGTTTACCAGATATGCCTTTGCACCGCTCTTCTGCATCTTCTTCACCAGCTCCTCTGCATACTTGGTGGGATGCAGCTCCAGGAATGCCTGGCCGAAGCATGCGGAGAAGGTAGGCGTAGGCTCTGTGATGCCACGCTCCGTACCTGCCAGCTTAGCCGTAAATCCGGACAGGAAATAATACTGGGTCTGCTCAGGCGTCAGGATAGACACGGGAGGCAGCACACCGAAAGCGTCTGCGGAAAGGAAAATCACATTCTTTGCAGCCGGTGCGGCGGAAACAGGACGCACAATATTCTTAATATGATCAATGGGATAAGACACACGGGTATTCTCCGTTACGCTCTTATCGTTAAAATCAATCTTACCGGAACCGTCAACGGTAACGTTCTCCAACAGCGCGTCACGCTTGATTGCATTGTAAATATCCGGCTCTGAATCCTTGTCCAGATTAATTACCTTTGCATAGCAGCCGCCCTCGAAGTTAAACACGCCGTTATCATCCCAGCCGTGCTCGTCATCGCCGATCAGCAGTCTCTTCGGGTCTGTGGAAAGAGTGGTCTTGCCTGTTCCGGAAAGACCGAAGAAGATTGCGGTGTTCTGGCCGTCCATATCCGTGTTTGCGGAGCAGTGCATGGAAGCAATGCCCTTCAGCGGCAGATAGTAATTCATCATGGAGAACATACCCTTCTTCATCTCGCCGCCGTACCAGGTATTGATGATAACCTGCTCTCTGCTGGTGATATTAAACGCCACGCAGGTCTCGGAATTCAGATTCAGCTCCTTATAATTGTCAACCTTCGCCTTGGAAGCATTATAAACCACGAAATCCGGCTCAAAGCTTTCCAGCTCGGCTTCAGAGGGCTGAATGAACATATTCTTAATGAAATGAGCCTGCCATGCAACCTCCATGATAAAACGAACCGCCATGCGGGTATCCTTGTTAGCGCCGCAGAAAGCATCCACAACAAACAATCTCTTGCCGGACAGCTCCTGCTTTGCGATCTCCTTTACCTTTGCCCAGGTCTCCTCCGTCA
This sequence comes from Acetatifactor muris, assembly GCA_023664365.1. Lineage (GTDB taxonomy): Bacteria > Bacillota > Clostridia > Lachnospirales > Lachnospiraceae > Acetatifactor > Acetatifactor muris_B. The sequence continues at coordinate 21,573 of JAMPFR010000060.1, forward strand.
TGGGATGATTGTCATTCTTGTACTCGTCGGAGGTCCACCAGACAGTACCCTTGGAATTCTCGTCCATCACGATGTACTTGTCTTTCGGAGAGCGTCCCGTATAGATGCCGGTCATGACGTTCACTGCGCCAAGCTCCGTCACCTGACCCTTCTCGTAGCCTTCCAGTCCGGGCTTTGTCTCTTCCTCGAACAACATTTCGAAAGAAGGATTGTGTACAATTTCCGTTGTCCCGGTAATGCCGTACTTGCTCAAATCGATTACTGCCATATCTTTTACCTCTCTTCCATATTGTAAATTAAAAAAATAAATTTACTGCTTATCATTTTACCATAAATTTACTTATCCGTAAAGGACATTTGAAATTATTCAGCCTTGAAAGGAAAATTCTGTTATGGCCTGCTCCGGATGCCTCATATC
>JAMPFR010000061.1 GCA_023664365.1 Acetatifactor muris
CCTATGCTGATAATTTCTTTCTTCCTTTTGCACGTCTTGCCGCTAAAACTTTTCTTCCGCCCTTAGTGCTCATCCTTGCCCTGAAGCCGTGGACTCTTGCATGAGAACGCTTTTTAGGCTGAAATGTCATCTTCATCGAAACGCACCTCCTTCCTGTTTTCAGGAAAATAGCATATTGATTGTATAAGAAAAATAAGGCAATGTCAAGGAAAATTCGGTAAAAATCGCATAAAAAAAGTTATACACATATATATCCACAGAAAAAACATACAATCATACTTATCCACAATATGTTCATTATTTGTGGATAATATTATTTTTTCAGTTCTTCAGGCTGTGAAAGTAATGTGAAAATTTATAGTTTTCGTGATGAAATCAATATTTTTCATTTTTCCTAAAATTATCCACTTATTAACATAGGTATCCACATATTTCTGTATATAACTGATTTTATTAACACACTTGTCCACATATGTGGATAAGTTTATCAATAGTATGTTCATAACTTACATTTGAAATATTAAAGAATCTATATTACAATATTCTTATTCTTAAAATAAGCCGCAGTATGGAGATTATAATGGATGATATAAAAGAAAACTGGCAGATAATTAAGGAAACAATGCGGAGAGAGTACAGTATTTCCGATATTTCCTACCAGACCTGGGTTTTGCCCCTGGAATTTTATAATGTGACAGACGACGTGGTAAGTATCATTATACCCACGGATCTGGCTCCGGCTCTTAATTATATTTCTTCTAAGTATAAGAGCTTTTTTCAAGTTACCGTAAGTGAAATGTTTAATCATAATTATGAGGTAAAGTTTATTTTTGAAAAGGACGCCATAGATCTCGAAAACAAAGACAGCAATGCGGCGCTTACCAATCCTGTTTACAATATTAATTATGAAAACGCCAATCTGACGCCGAAATATAAATTTGATACCTTTGTGGTAGGCAATAACAATAAACTGGCTCATGCGGCGTCCCTGGCTGTTGCGGAATCTCCTGGAGAGGTATATAATCCTCTCTATCTCTATGGAGGGCCCGGATTGGGTAAAACCCACCTGATGCATTCAATCGGCCACTTTATTTTAGAGCAGAACCCTGAGAAAAAGGTTCTTTACGTCACCAGTGAACAATTTACCAACGAAGTGATCGAATCCATCAGGAGCGGTAACGCTGCCTCCATGACAAATCTTCGTGAAAAATACAGAACCGTAGATGTATTGATGGTTGACGACATACAGTTTATAATAGGAAAAGACAGCACACAGGAAGAGTTCTTCCATACCTTCAATGTGCTTCATTCTGCAAGAAAACAGATTGTCCTGTCTTCGGACAAGCCTCCGAAGGAGCTGGATACTCTGGATGAAAGATTCCGTTCTAGGTTCGAGTGGGGACTGATTGCGGATATTCAGCCTCCCGATTACGAGACAAGAATGGCGATCCTGCGTAAAAACGCTGAAAATTATGATAAACAAATTGACGAAGAAATTTTCAAGTACATTGCAACCAACATTAAATCCAATATCCGTGAACTGGAGGGCGCTTTCAACAAGATTATTGCTTTCACCAGATTAAATAAGGTAGACCTTACCATTGAATCTGCAGAGGAAGCATTAAGGGATGTGATTTACCCAAACAAGACAAAGGAGATCACTCCTAACCTTATTATTAATGTGGTAGCGGAGCATTTCGGAGTCAAGCCGGAGGATATTGTCTCTAAGAAACGTAATTCCGAGTTTGTTCTTCCAAGACAGGTGGTAATGTACCTCTGCCGTGAGCTTACAAACGTATCTCAGATAAACATCGGAAAGATTTTAGGGAAAAAAGATCACACCACGGTAATACACGGCGTCAAGAAAATAGAGGCAGAGATGCAGAACAGCGAGGAATTCAGAAATAAAATAGATATTTTAATAAAGAAGCTTAATCCTTATTAAAAAAATTATACACACAGCTTCTTCCCGGGTTAATATGTTAATTTTGGGGATAAATACAATTAAATTTCAGAATCATAAAAAATAATAAGGCCGGAATTGTTCATAACCTGACACTTATTATAAAGTTATTCTGAAATATAAACCACTTTACCATTTCCTTTTTCCCTGAAAAATAGTATAATAGAACTGGTTATGCACATATCAACACCTATTATTAAGATTAATATGAATTTCTTTTTATATTTTATATTTAAGACGCCCGCTGAAAGCAGCTTAAATTACGAAGGGAGTTATGCACATGAAATTAATTTGTTCAAAGTCAAATCTTTTGAACGGGGTACAGATTGTATCCAAAGCCGTCTCCAATAAAACAACCATGTCTATTCTTGAATGCATTATGGTAGACGCTACAAAGGGAATCATTACCCTGACTGCCAACGATATGGATTTGGGAATAGAAACAATCATTGAAGGGGATATCGTTGAAAAGGGAGAGATTGCTCTTGACGCAAAGATTTTTCTTGAAATTGTGAGAAAACTTCCGGACAGCGAGATCACCATAGAGACGGATTCCTCTTATAAAACCGTAATTACCTGTGAAAAAGCGAAGTTTACCATTATCGGTAAATCCGGCGAAGACTTTTCCTATCTTCCGGTGGTGGAAAGAGAGGACAGTATTTCCATAAGCCAGTTTACCCTGAAGGAAGTGGTAAGACAGACTATCTTTTCCATTTCCGACAATGACAATAACAAGATGATGACGGGAGAGCTTTTTGAAATCACCGGAAATGAGATGAAAGTGGTTTCTCTTGACGGGCACAGAATTTCTATCCGCAAGATAGAGCTGAGAGAGGAATATACGCCGAAGAAAGTAATAGTTCCCGGAAAAACGCTGAATGAAGTAAGTAAGATTCTGCCCGGCGGAGCGGAAGATTTTGTGACGATTTCCTTTACTCCCAAGCATATTGTGTTTGAGTTTGACAATACCACGGTGGTTTCCAGGCTGATTGAGGGAGAGTATTTCAGAATTGACCAGATGCTTTCCGGCGATTATGAGACAAAGGTTAAGATTAACAAAAAGGAATTGCTGAACTGTATTGACAGAGCTACCCTGCTTGTAAAGGAAGGCGATAAAAAGCCTATTATCATCAATATACTGGATGGAAGCATGGAGCTGCGGATTAATTCCATTCTTGGAAGCATGAATGAAGATATTGATATAGAGAAACAGGGCAAGGATTTGATGATTGGTTTTAATCCCAAGTTTTTAATTGACGCCCTTCGGGTGATTGATGATGAGGATGTTGAGCTGTATATGGTGAATCCGAAGGCTCCCTGCTTTATCAAAAACCCTGAGGAAAGCTATATTTATCTGATACTCCCTGTTAATTTTTCAACTGTAAGTTGATAATATTTGCAATGGCAATAGATTGGAAGAAAAAATGGAAACACTTCATTTAAAAGATGATTATATCAAGCTTGGGCAGGCCCTGAAAGCCGCAGGTCTGGTGGAATCCGGCGTGGACGCCAAATATGTGGTACAGGGCGGAGAGGTAAAGGTCAACGGACAGACGGAAACCCAGAGGGGTAAAAAGCTTGTTTCCGGAGATATTGTGGAGTATAAAGGAGAATCAATCAGGATAGAATGATTATTAAATCAATAGAGCTGGCGGATTACAGAAATTATAATTCTTTAAAGCTTGAATTTGACAGCGGCACAAATATCCTTTACGGAGACAATGCCCAGGGAAAAACAAATATACTGGAAGCTATTTTTGTGGCGGCTACCACAAAGTCCCACAAGGGAAGCAAAGACAGGGAAATCATTAACTTTGACAAAGAGGAAGCCCACGTCAGAACCTATCTTGAAAAAGAGGGAATTGAGACAAGGGTTGACATGCACCTCCGCAAGTCCGGCTCAAAGGGAATTGCAGTGGACGGACAAAAGCTGAAAAGGGCAGCGGATTTGATGGGCCTTTGCAATGTGGTATTCTTTTCACCTGAGGATTTGGGAATTATAAAAAACGGTCCTTCGGAGAGAAGAAGATTTGTAGATATGGAGCTGTGTCAGCTTGACAGCTTTTATCTCTATAATCTGAATCATTATAATAAAATTGTAAACCAGAGAAACAAGCTTTTGAAAGACATGTACATGAATCCCGATTTAAAGGAAACTCTCGGTATCTGGGATATGCAGCTTGTTTCTTACGGAAGTAAGATTATAGAACGCCGGAGAATGTTTGCAAATCAGTTAAATGAAATTATTTATGAGATACATAAAAAATTGTCCGGAGGTAAAGAGGAGATACAGGTTCTTTATGAACCTGATGTGGAAATTGAAGAGTTTGAAAGAAAATTGAAATACAGCCAGGACAGGGATATCAAGTCAAAGATGAGTTCGGTAGGTCCTCACAGAGATGATTTTTCCTTTGTTGTCGGAAATATAGATATCAGAAAATACGGTTCCCAGGGGCAGCAGCGTACGGCGGCATTATCTTTAAAACTTTCTGAAATTGAGCTTGTAAAAAAGATAGCCAAAGATACGCCTGTTTTGCTGTTAGACGATGTACTTTCGGAGCTGGATTCCAACAGGCAGAATTATCTGCTAAACAGCATAGGCGATATACAGACGATTATTACCTGCACCGGCCTGGAGGAATTTGTAAATAACAGGTTTTCAATCAACAGAGTTTTCAGAGTTTCAGACGGAAATGTTAATTGTATCAACAATCAAAATGAGAAAGAGGCATTGAATGAGTGAAGAAACCATAAACAATACAGCCGTAGACCATGAGTACGGTGCGGATCAGATTCAGATTCTGGAAGGATTGGAGGCTGTCAGAAAGCGTCCCGGTATGTACATAGGCACTACATCCAGCAGAGGACTTCATCACCTTGTCTATGAAATAGTAGACAATGCGGTGGACGAAGCTCTCGCCGGTTTTTGTGACACTATCGACGTAACCATTAACGAAGACAATTCCGTTACGGTGATAGATAACGGACGTGGTATTCCCGTAGGTATCAATCATAAGGCGGGAATTGCAGCAGTTGAAGTTGTATTTACGATTCTCCATGCCGGCGGAAAATTCGGCGGCGGGGGATATAAGGTTTCCGGCGGTCTTCACGGTGTAGGAGCTTCTGTGGTAAATGCTCTTTCAAACTGGCTGGAGGTTGAAATATGCCAGGAGGGAAAGGTATATCAGCAGCGTTATGAAAGGGGACATGCCTGTTATCCGCTGAAAGAAACAGGCGTCTGTCCTGTAGAAAAAACCGGTACAAAGATTACATTTATGCCGGATGATACCATTTTCACGGAGACTACCGTGTTTGATTTTGACGTCTTGAAAATAAGGCTTCGGGAAATGGCTTTTCTTACCAAGGGCCTCCGTATTATCCTGCGGGATAACAGAGCGGATGAAAAATTGACTTCAGAGGTTGAAAACAGTCAGATAAACGAACTTCTTCAGCGGGCGGAAGCAGATAAAGAGGAAAGAGAAAAAGAAGAAAGAGAAAAGGAAGCCGGGGAAGACGAAACGAACCGCGCAGAAGCTTCCGAAATAAGTGCAGATGATCTTTCGGAAGGAAAAGTAAGTAAGCAGAAAAAGGTTGAGTTTTATTACGAGGGGGGCATCAGGGAGTTTGTGACTTACCTGAACAGAAGCAAAACGCCTCTTTATGAAAATATTCTTTATTTTGAGGGTGAAAAAAACCGTGTATATGTGGAAGTTGCCTTTCAGCATAATGATTCATATAATGAGAGTGTATTCAGCTTCGTAAATAATATTAATACTCCTGAGGGCGGAACACATTTACAGGGCTTCAGAAATGCCATCACCAAAACCTTTAACGATTATGCGAGGAATGCAAAGCTTTTGAAGGACAGTGAGCCGAATCTGTCCGGAGAGGATATCAGAGAAGGTCTGACGGCTATCGTCAGTGTGAAAATAGAGGATCCTCAGTTTGAGGGACAGACAAAGCAAAAGCTTGGAAACAGTGAGGCAAGAGGCGCGGTTGACAGTATTGTCAGCGAACAGCTTACTTATTTTCTGGAACTGAATCCTACGGTTGCGAAGTCTATCTGTGAGAAGTCCATTCTTGCCCAGCGTGCCAGAGAAGCAGCCCGCAAGGCAAGGGATTTAACCAGGAGAAAAACCGCTTTGGACGGCATGGCTCTTCCCGGAAAGCTGGCGGACTGTTCCGACAAGGATCCTAAAAACTGTGAAATATACATTGTTGAGGGAGATTCTGCAGGCGGAAGTGCAAAGACGGCCCGTTCCCGGGCTACTCAGGCAATCCTGCCTCTGAGAGGAAAGATTTTAAATGTAGAAAAGGCAAGGTTGGATAAAATTTATGCAAATGCGGAAATCAAAGCCATGATTACGGCATTTGGTACAGGTATCCATGAGGATTTTGACATCAGTAAGCTTCGGTATAATAAAATCATTCTGATGACGGATGCGGATGTGGACGGCGCGCATATCAGTACCCTGCTTTTGACGTTTATTTACAGGTTTATGCCGGAATTAATCAAGCAGGGACATGTATTTCTGGCGAAGCCGCCTCTTTATAAGCTGGAGAAAAACAAAAAGATATGGTATGCCTACAGCGAAGAAGAGCTTGATTCGATTTTGCAGGAAGTAGGCAGGGATCAGAATAATAAAATTCAGCGGTATAAGGGTCTTGGCGAGATGGATGCAGAGCAGCTCTGGGAGACCACCATGGATCCGGAGAAGAGAATTTTGCTTCGCGTCAATTATGATGAGGAAATGGAATCCGAAATTGATCTTACCTTTACCACTCTGATGGGGGATAAGGTGGAGCCGAGGCGTGAGTTTATCGAAGAAAACGCTAAATTTGTTAAGAACCTGGATAAGCAGGCTTAATGTAAAAGCCATAAGAAAAGAGGAACTATGAACGACGATATTTTTGATAATGTTCAGGAGACGGATAAGATTCATGAGGTCGATTTAAAGGAAAGAATGGAAACCTTTTATATCGATTATGCCATGAGTGTAATTGCGTCCCGTGCGCTTCCGGATGTGAGGGACGGCTTGAAACCGGTGCAGCGCCGTGTGCTTTATTCCATGATAGAGCTGAATAACGGCCCCGATAAACCTCACCGTAAGAGCGCCCGTATTGTGGGTGATACAATGGGTAAATATCACCCCCACGGTGACAGTTCTATTTACGGCGCCCTGGTAAATATGGCGCAGGATTGGAACATGCGTTATCCTCTGGTGGACGGTCACGGAAACTTCGGTTCCATGGACGGCGACGGCGCAGCAGCAATGCGTTATACGGAGGCAAGGCTTTCCAAAATTTCCATGGAGCTGCTTGCTGATTTAAACAAAGATACGGTTGATTTTGAACCTAACTTTGACGATACGGAGAAGGAACCTGTGGTTTTGCCTAGCCGTTACCCTAACCTTCTGGTAAACGGCACTACCGGTATTGCCGTCGGTATGGCTACCAATATTCCCCCTCACAATCTTCGTGAGGTTATTTCCGCTCTTACGAAGATGATTGACAATAGAGTGGAAGAGGGAAGAGATACCTCCATTGAGGAGCTTCTTGAAATCGTAAAGGCTCCGGATTTTCCTACCGGCGGTCTGATTCTGGGCACCAGAGGATGTGAGGAGGCATACAGAACAGGCCGGGGCAAGATAATCGTGCGGGCAGTGACAAATATAGAGACGCTGCCAAACGGCAAGAATCAGATTATTGTCACAGAGCTGCCTTATATGGTAAATAAGGCAAATCTGATTATTAAGATTGCAGAGCTGGTGAAGCTGAAAAAGATTGACGGGATTACAGATATCAGGGACGAGTCTAACCGCGAAGGCATCAGAGTGGTAATTGAGCTTCGGAAGGATGTAAACGCCAATGTGATTTTAAATCATCTTTACAAGCATACTCAGCTGCAGGATACCTTCGGCGTTATTATGCTGGCTCTGGTGAATAACGAGCCAAAGGTATTAAATCTGCTGGACATGATGACCCAATACCTGAGGCATCAGGAGGAGGTAGTCACCAGGCGGACAAAATACGACCTGAATAAGGCGGAGGAAAGAAATCATATTCTTGAGGGTTTGCTGAAGGCTCTTGATTTTATTGACGAAGTGATTTCCATTGTTCGTAGTAGTGAAAATGCACAGGTTGCCAAGGAAAGGCTGATGGAGCGGTTTGAACTTTCAGATCCTCAGGCACAGGCTATTGTAGACATGCGTCTGCGCGCTCTCACCGGTCTGGAAAGAGAAAAGCTTGAAAATGAGCATAAGGAGCTTGAAATCCGTATCGGGGAGTTGAAAGCAATTTTGGCTGACGAAAAACTTCTGCTGGGCGTCATCAAGACGGAGATGACAGAGATTTCCGATAAATTCGGAGACGACAGACGCAGTAAAATCGGATATGACGAGTTTGATATTTCCATGGAGGATCTGATTCCCAATGAAAATACAGTCATTGCCATGACTAACATGGGTTATATCAAGCGCATGACCGTAGATAATTTTAAGGCACAGAACCGTGGCGGCAAGGGTATCAAGGGTATGCAGACCATTGAGGATGATTTCATCGAGGATTTGCTGATGACTACCACCCACCATTACCTGAATTTCTTTACCAATATGGGCCGCATTTACCGTTTGAAGGCTTATGAAATTCCGGAAGCGGGAAGAACCGCCAGAGGAACGGCTGTCATTAATCTGCTGCAGCTGAATCCAGGAGAAAAGATCACAGCCATGATTCCCATTAAGGAATATGACGACAGCAAAAACCTGTTTATGGTGACGAAGTCCGGTATCGTGAAGAAAACTCCTCTGCGGGAGTATGCAAATGTCCGGAAAAACGGCCTGACTGCCATTAACCTGAGAGATGATGACGAGCTGATTGAGGTAAAAACCACAAAACAGGACAGCGAAATATTCCTGGTGACAAAACAGGGCATGTGTATCCGGTTTAAAGAGACGGATGTGCGGGCTACGGGCAGATCCTCCATGGGCGTTATCGGTATGAATATTGCCGACGGAGATGAAATTATAGGGATGCAGCTTCAGACCCAGGGCGATTACCTTCTGTTCGTGTCTGAAAACGGTATGGGCAAACGCACTCCCTTAAATGAATTTACGGTTCAGAAGCGCGGCGGCAAGGGCGTAAAATGCTATAAGATTACCGAGAAAACCGGTGATGTGGTAGGCGTCAAGGCAGTGACCGACGATCATGAGATCATGATGATTACCACAGAAGGTATTATTATCCAGCTTCGCATGGAAGATATTTCCGTTCTGAAAAGGATTACCTCCGGCGTGAAAATGATTAACCTTGAGAATGGCGTCAAGGTTGCTCAGATTGCCAAGGTAAGAGAAAAAATATCCGACGGGGAACAGGAATTTGACAGTGCCGAGGATGCGCTTGGAATGATCGACGAAGAAGAGAATAAATAAAGTTATAACAACAGGTTGATACACACACATATGACCTGCTTTGAAAAAATAATATATGTGTGCAGATAAGAAGGAGAAATGGAAGTATATAGTATTTTTAAGGATCTGGCAATTATCATTATTGCCGCAAAGGCGTTTGGAGTGCTTGCAAGGAAATGCAAGGCTCCTCAGGTGGTAGGTGAAATCATTGCGGGACTGCTGATAGGTCCCAGTTTACTTGGTCTGGTACAGCAGTCGGATTTCCTGGCGGGAATGGCGGAGGTAGGCGTAGTGCTGCTTATGTTTTCCGCCGGCCTGGAAACAAATCTGAAGGATTTAATGAAAACAGGGCCTGTTGCACTTTTAATTGCCTGTGCCGGTGTACTGATTCCTTTGATTGGCGGCACCCTGCTGTATATGGGATTTTACGGAATGGCGCCCTGGGGTTCGGATCAGTTTTACACTGCCGTCTTTATCGGCGTTATTATGACAGCTACCAGTGTAAGCATTACGGTGCAGTCTTTAAAGGAAATGGGCAGGCTGAAGGGAAAAGTGGGAACAACCATTCTCAGCGCCGCCATTATTGACGACGTTATCGGCATTATTGTGCTGACCTTCGTGATAGGCTTTAAGAGTCCTGACAATCATCCGGGCAAGGTAGTTTTAAATACTATACTGTTCTTTGTCCTCGCGGTGGTTGTGGGATTCATCCTTTACAAGCTGTTTAAATTAATTGACGATCGCTATCCTCATACCAGAAGAATTCCCATTATGAGTCTGGCGCTGTGCTTTGCCTTTGCCTATATTGCTGAGAAATATTTCGGTATTGCGGATATTACGGGAGCATATGTGGCGGGTATTATTCTCTGCTCCATGCGGGATTCCAATTATGTGGACGAAAAAATGGAAGTCAGCTCCTACATGATATTCGGCCCTGTATTTTTTGCCAGTATCGGCTTAAAGACCAGCATAGATAATATAGACGGGACGATTCTGCTGTTTTCTTTAGGGTTTGTGCTGGTGGCAATGATTACAAAGATTGTGGGCTGCGGCCTGGCGGCGAAGCTCTGTAAATTCCGCACCCAGGATTGCCTGAAAATCGGCGTAGGTATGATGACCAGAGGAGAAGTTGCTCTGATTGTGGCCCAGAAGGGGCTGTCCGTCGGCATGATTTCTCCGGTGTACTTTACTTCAGTTATCCTGCTGATTATTGTAACCAGTATTTCCACGCCTATTATTTTGAAGCTGCTGTATGCGAAAGATAATGAGGAAGTTGTTACAAAGGCAGCACCCTGATTAAATTCAGGTTTTTGTCTGCCAGTACCACATCCGCCCGTTTTCCGGGCGTCAGGGAACCTACCTCATCAAAAATACCGATACTCTTTGCCGGAATCATGGTGGCGGCGGCCACTGCCTCCTCCAGAGGGATTCCAAAGAAAACTGCGTTGCACATACCGTCGTACAGGTTGGTGGCGGAGCCTGCGATGGTGCCGTCGGAGAGAGTTGCCAGCTTTCCGTTTACATGGACCTGCTGCCCGCCCAAATCGTAAGTCCCGTCCGCTATGCCTGTGGCTCTCATGGAGTCGCTGATTAAGGCGATTCTTCCCGGAAACAGCTTAAAAGCAGCGCGTACCATGCTTTCATGTACATGAATGCCGTCGCAAATCAGTTCAGCCACGCAATCTTTCTGTTCCGCGGCGGCAGCGATTAAGCCGGGAGCACGATGCCCCAGGGGATTCATGGCATTAAACAGATGCGTCACATGACATGCCCCCGCTTCAAATGCCTGTTTTGCAGTGTCATAGTCTGCAGCGCTGTGTCCCAGGGAAATGGTTACCTCGTCTTTTAACTCCCTGATAAAGTCCATTGCACCGTCCATGTTGGGAGCCAGGGTAACAAGACGAATTTTGTTTTTGCATAATTTATTGCATTTTCGGAAAAAGTCAATATCGGGAGGGAGAATATGCTCCTCCAGGTGAGCTCCTTTTTTGACAGGATCCAGGAATGGCCCCTCCATATTGATACCTGCCACATGGGACATACCTTCCTTGTTCTGCCAGCTTTCCATTTTGCAGAAAATCTTGCAAATTTCTTCTTTTTTCAAGGTCATGGAGGTGGGACAGCAGGTTGTAATCCCATGAGAAAACTCATATTGCAGGATTTTATGCAGACCTTCTATATTATTGTCAGAAAAATCTTCCCCTACAGCGCCATGGCTGTGGATATCCACCAGACCCGGCAGAACATAAAGCCCGGTTCCGTCAATTTCCACGGTATCCGTAACCTGGTCTGCAGAATTTACAATTCTTCCCTTTTCAATCAGTAAATCTCCTCTGGAAAAGGTTTTATCCTCCCGAAAGATAATACCGTTCTTAATTATCATAGTTTGTGTCCTTCCAGCCTGTTTTTTCCCGAATCAGGGAGAGAGCTTCTTCATCTGCAATCACGGTGCAGTCATTGTGCAGCTGCAGAATAGAAGCGGGAACTCCGGGGGTTACAGGCCCGAAGAAGGAATCATAAAGGGCATGGGCCTTATTTTCTCCCGTTGCCAGCAGCAGAATTTTCTTTGCTGACATAATGCTTTTGATGCCCATGGTAAAGGCATGTGTGGGAACATTGTCAAAATTTGCAAAAAATCTTGCATTACTCTCTCTTGTCTGTTCTGTCAATGTAACCAGATGAGTTTCCTTTTCAAAGGCGGCGCCGGGTTCGTTAAAGCCGATGTGACCGTTTCCGCCTATGCCCAGAAGCTGAAGATCGATTCCGCCTAAGCTTTTGATGACATGGTTATAGCGTCTGCACTCTGCGTCTGCATCCTCAGCCAGGCCGTTGGGAACGTAGGTATTTTCCTTTTTGATGTTTATATGGTTGAAAAAATTGTGGTTCATAAAATAGCGGTAGCTCTGGTCATGCTCTCCCGACAATCCCTTATATTCGTCAAGATTAACGCTGAAGGTCTGGGAAAAGTCCACATCTCCCTTATTGTACCAATCGATAAGTTGTCTGTATGCTCCCACAGGGGTGGAACCGGTTGCCAGACCCAAAACGGCATTCGGTTTCATAATGACCTGTGCGGATATAATATTGGCGGCTTTTCTGCTTAAGTCCGCGTAATCCTTTGCAGCGTAGATTCTCATACTGTATTCCTCCTGTTAATAAGTAATTAAGATAAGCAATTCAGCGGCCATAACGGCATAAATGATGTGATAAATTCGGTTTTTTCCACTTCTGTATTTACTCTAACATATAATTTTTGGAAAAACAATTAAATATGCTCTGTTGTTGCTTTTTGTGTACAATAGCTTATAATAGAAAAAAAGATAGAAAGGTATCGGTTTATATGCCTGACAACAAGGCTTTTGAGGCGGCAAAAAAGAAAATAATAGGGGTAGACAGGCAGCGTCCGGGAATCGGTACCTTATCGGAGAAGACGGTTCATGCCATTTTGAAGAATTATTATGAGCCGGATGAAGACAGACAGGAAATTCCCATTGAAAATTATGTGGCGGATATTTATGCCGAAGGGGAAATCATAGAGATTCAGACCCGGCAGTTCAATAGAATGCGGGACAAGCTTTCCGCTTTTCTGCCTCTTTATCCGGTAACTATTGTTTATCCCATTCCCAGGGAAAAGTGGATCATCTGGATCGACGAGGAGAGCGGGGAACTGAGCCAAAGGCGGAAATCTCCCGTAAAAGGAAACCCTTATATGGCGTTTCCGGAGCTGTATAAGATTAAAATGTTTCTGAAGGACCCAAACCTGCGGCTGAAATTTGTCATGCTGGATGTGGAGGAATATAAGCTTCTGAACGGTTGGAGCAGGGATAAGAAAAAGGGAGCCAGCCGCTACGACAGGATTCCCACAGAGCTTGTGGAGGAAGTGGAGGTCAGCTGCCTGCAGGATTATATGCAGTTTGTTCCCTGTGAGCTGAATGGGGAGTTTACTTCCAGAGAATTTGCCAAAGCAGCCCATATTAATGTCTCTCTGGCACAGACAGTGCTGAATATTCTGTACCATGTGGGTATTCTGACCAGGGTGGGAAAGAAGGGAAGTATGTATCTTTATGAGGTGATGGAGATATTTTAATGTTTTTACGAAAATGCCGCCGGCAGATGCTGCCGGAGCAGCGGAAACAGGAGGAAAAGAAATGGAAACCAAAAAATCAAACAAAAAAATCATCATTGGAGCTGTGGTGCTTGTAGCTTTGCTTGCAGTTTTTCTGGTGATTTTCAACGTGTTCCGGGAAAAGCCCGTGAAGGGGAGTAAGGCGGTCATCCTTGAGGTGATCAATCAGGAAAATCAGACCTCTGAGTATTCGGTACAGACGGACGCGGAATTCTTACGCCAGGCTATGGAGGAGGCGAAAGACTTTACCTTTGACGGCGAAGAGGGAGACTACGGATTCACCCTTTATACTATCAACGGGGAAACCCATAACTGGAATGTGGACGGTTCTTATTGGGCTGTGTATGTAAACGGGGAGTACGGACAGTATGGCATAGACAGTCAGCCTGTGAAGGACGGAGATATCTTCCGGTTTGAGTATACGCCCCCTTATGGCGAATAGTCAGTAGCTTCGCTGTAAGCAGTAGAAATTATTGATCGTAACAATTCAGTAGGGTAAGCATAACGGCGGCAGGTGGCAGTTGCTCTCATTCAGACCCGCTTTCGCTTGAAGGCGCGACGTAACGGTACAAAGCAGGCGTATCGCGCCTGCTGCAGGCAGAATACGCCTGCTAAGTACCGACGTCTTGCACAGTCTGCATGAGAGCAACTGCCATCTGCCGCCTGTAACAAGCAATCAGACTGAACTGTTAGCGTTAATCTTATAGCGCTGCAGGCAGCGGGGCAGGAAAAGACAGAAAAGAACGGAGAACAAGATGAAAAATCAGGGAAAGCGCCTGAAAATGACAGCCGGGGATATAGCCCTGGCAGGCGTCATGGCTGCGGTAATGGTAGTGTGCAAGGAGGTTTTAAGCTTTTTGCCGAATATTGAGCTGGTATCCTTCTGGGTGATTATGTTTACCCTGTCTTTCGGATGGAGAATCTTATTTGCAGTTCCGGTGTTTGTTCTGATCGAAGGCTGTCTTTACGGGATGGGTCTGTGGTGGATCATGTATCTGTACGCCTGGCCCTTGCTGGCCCTGGCCGCTTACTTGAACAGGCGGCAGGAATCCGTATGGTTTTGGAGCCTTTTGTCCGCTTTTTACGGATTATTTTTCGGGCTTCTCTGTGCCATTCCTTATGTGGTGATCGGTATTACTGACAGGGGAATCCGGGGAGGACTGTATGCCGGGTTTACCTGGTGGGTGGCGGGCATCCGCCTGGATGTGGTGCATTGTATCGGAAATTTTGTGCTGATGTCCGTGCTGTATCATCCGGTGCGGAATGTGATGCGCAGGGTTTCACGAAAAAGTTGACTGCCGCTATATGATCCTTACCAGTTCCTTACACAGCTGAACCAGATCATATCGGACGCCCTCCCGGCTGCGCCAACCTCTTCCGGACCATTCCTCTCCGGAGAGATCGTCTCCGCCGTAGATCAGCGCACCATAAGCAAAGCCCCTGAACCGGGCTACGGCAATACATCCGGACTGCTCCATTTCAACGATCTTTGCGCCTTCCGCTTTTCGACTGCTGATCCGATCGGCTGTCTCCCGGAAGATCGCGTCGGTGGTCCAGGTCAATCCGCTGAGATGGGGGACATGGTTTTCCTCCAGATATTGTCTGATCTTATCCGTAACCTCCGGATCTGTGTGAATCACCCTTGAAGGGGGAATATACTGATAGGAAAAACCATCGTCCCGGATCGCCCCGTCTACAACGAGAATCTGCCCGACCTCGATATTGTGATCCAGAACGCCGCCTCCGCCGCAGAACATGACCCTTGTAGCGCCCATTGCATGGAAAAGATCCAGATTTCCCGCGCAAGCGGGACAGCCCACCTGTCCAAGGGTCAACAAAACGTCCGGCTGTTCCGTGAAGCGATAGATGACAACGGGGTTCTCTCCGGAGATCGTCCGCTCTTTCGAGATCCGGCCCTCCGCAGCCAGTTTATTTACTACTTCCGGAAAAAAGGTGATCACTATTTTATCCGTTTCAAACTTTGCTTCCTTTTCGTCTGATATAAAATTTTCCGGATTCAGCTTTGCCGTCTGGGAATCGTCAAATTCCAAAACGGGGAATTCATTTTCGTAAAGCATAGAGCCTCCCTTGCTGCTGCGCCTGATCTGCCTTGAATGAAGCTATTATGAGGGATTTTGCGGTGCAAGGTCAAATCCTCATATCGGTTCCGGGTTTTCAGCTTGTCACCAGCCATCGGATCCCCATAGCCGTTCGCCTGGCGGGTTCCGTAAAATGGCCGCCCGGATTCAGTCTGAACTCAGTGTCGATCTGCTGCCTGCGATAGAAATCGACCAATGCTTCGGTGTTGGCCTGCACCGATCTCAAATAGGGATTTTTTGTCTTGCATTCCCTGTCTCCCAAAGAAATGTATACGCACTCAGGGCGCTTTTTCGGTTCATGGGACATGGCGTATTCCTGAAATCCCGGAAACCAAAGGGAGCCGGATATACTGGCAATCAGGGAGAATAGATCTGTGCGATACATAGAGTACAAGGCAAATAAGCCCGCCAGAGAGTATCCCGTAATGCCTCTCCGGCTGACACCCTTTATGTTTTTCTCTACTTTTGGTATGATTTCATTTATGAAAAGGCTGAGATATGTGTCAGCTCCTCCTGTGCATGGCGTATCCCCGGGCGAAATGGGCGGGATGTCCCACGGAGACATATCGTGAGTCCACTCCAGATTGCTGATCGCAACGAGGGAAAAATCAGGGCAGTCCGTTTTTTTCAGCTCTTCCAACACAGATTCCTTTTCTTCCGAAACCGTATTGAAATAAATAACAGGGCGGTCAGGAACCGCACAAGGGTAAATATCTATGTTTTTTCCGGCTGCTGCCAGTTGGATGCAGTTTTGCAGATCCATTTTGAAAAACCTCCACCTAATGTGTCATTTATCATATACTGAATCCGTATGGACGTCAAGGAGGTTGAAAATATTTTTGTGGGAGTTTAAGAATCCGTTGGCACTTTTGAAAAAATATATTGCAGTAATATAGTTATTTTGGTAAAATAAATTTAAAGCATATATTCTTTGAATCTTTGGCGGTATAGACCGCTTCTGACCGGGAGTTCTCCTGTATGACTTCAATGAAATCTGTGCTTTTATTCCAAAACATTTTATAGGGCATGGATTTAAAGGGAAGTGCAGGAGAAAAACTTATTTTCTGTTTTTGATGTATATCGGCTCATGTCGATATGGGTTGATGCGAATGCTGCAGGCTGCGCTTTTCCTTTGGAGGGATCCATGGACAAGGATGTCCATTGACATTCATGTCAAGGCATCATTCAAGAAGGAGGCGTAATGCAGGAACAGAAGAAAAAACGGCAAAGACAGGAGGCGGCAAGGCAGCAGGGAAAGAACCGCCAGGGAAGGAAACAGCAGGCACAAGAACTGCAAGGGCAGAAGCTGCAGAAAAGGACGTCCCAGGAACAGAAGTCGACGAGAGGGGATCCGCAGCGGAAGAGACAATCGAAGCCCCAGGCAGAAAAGCGGTACAAGGATACTGTATTCAGGATGCTGTTCCAGGAAAAGGAGAATCTGCTGGAGCTGTACAATGCAGTCAGCGGGAAAAGCTGCACAGATCCGGAACTGCTGGAGATAGTGACGTTGGAAAACGCTATCTATATGGGCGTCAAGAACGATCTGGCGTTTCTGGTGGATCTCCACCTGTATTTGTATGAACACCAGTCCACGGTGAATCTGAATATGCCTTTCCGGTTTTTACAGTATGTGACGGAGGAATACGGGAAGCTTTTCTCAGGGGAAAACATATATGGCAGCAGGCGTATCCCGCTTCCTGCCCCGCATTTTGTGGTATTCTATAACGGTAGGAGTCCGCAGCCGGAGAAGCAGGCCATGAAGCTCTCGGATGCCTTCCGGACACAGGAAGAAGATCCACAGACGGAACTGCCGCAGATGGAACTGCGTGTATTAGTTCTGAATATTAATGAGGGCTATAATACGGAGCTCAAGCAGCAGTGTCGGACGCTGGGGGAATATATGCAGTATGTGGACAGGGTCAGGGGATACGCATCTTTCATGAGCATGGAGGAAGCAGTTGACCGCGCGGTGGATGAATGTATCCGGGAAGGAATCTTACGAAAATTTCTCTTGGCGAATAAAGCGGAGGTAAAGCGTATGAGTATCTATGAATATGACGAAGAAGCCACCAGGCAGGCTATCCGGGAGGAGGAATATGAGCGGGGAGTAGCGATTGGAATGAAGCGGGGCAGAGAACAGGGCATGGAAGCCCTGGTCCTTGACAACATCGAAAGCGGCTTTGGAAAGGAGACGATCCTGGCGAAGCTGGTAAAAAGATTTGAAATAAGCCGAACCGCCGCAGAAGGCTATTATCAAAGAGTAACGGCGGCTCTTCCGCTGGATTCATCGGACAGCAAAAGTAAGTGATATGCAACGAACACATAAAGTTCAACAATATAACAGTATAATAGTATAACAGTATAGACCGTCGTATGGAATCATTTCTGTACGATGGTCTTGCTTTTCTAATAAGTTTAAAATAAATTTTCAAATATTGATTCCCGCGAGCAATGAGCCAAGTCAACGCAGTTGACTTTGTAACTGGTACGCATAAGGGGGTGTGTAAACACCCCTCTTTAAACACGCAGAGGGGTATAGAGGGGTATAAAGATGAGCGAAATATACGGATATGCCAGGGTCAGCAGCCAAAATCAGAATGAGGAAAGACAATTGATCGTATTGAAAGAATGTGTCGCTGCAGAAAAAAATATTTTTGTGGATAAACAGTCCGGCAAAAATTTTGACCGGCCGCAATATCAGAAAATGATAAAAAAATTTAAAAAAGACGATTTGCTGTACATAGAAAGCATTGACCGGCTGGGGCGTAATTACACGGAAATCTTGGAGCAGTGGAGGATTCTGACAAAAGAGATCAGGATCGATATTGTGGTGCTGGATATGCCGCTTCTGGACACCAGACGGGGAAAAGATCTGATGGGAACGTTTTTAAGCGATATTGTCTTACAGGTTTTATCCTTTGTTGCGGAGAATGAGCGGGTTAATATCCGGCAACGGCAGGCGGAAGGAATTGCGGCCGCAAAGATCAGAGGAGTCCGCTTTGGCAGACCTCCGGAACCGCTGCCGGAAAATTTTTATGAGGTCTGTGAACGCTGGAAGAACGGAGAAATCACGGGAACTGCGGCGGCAAAGGAATGTAAGATGCCGCTGACGACCTTTCGATATAAGGCAAAGGATTATGATTATAATAACGTCTTATAAAAAACGGATTTACAAAAAGGTATACTTTTCTGTTCTTTTCTGTCATAAAAAAAGCAAAGGAGAAATAGCATGGGATTATTAGATGGAAGGAAGGCACAGGCAGATACAGTTTCCCCGGAAATAGCGGAATTTGACAGGCAGACGGCGATACTGGAAAAGAAAAAACAGGAGGTTATTATTACGGTCGGCCAGTTATATGCAGATGCCAATAACGCTGAGCAGGCAGCAGGTACAGTCTTTGAGGAGCCTTTGAAGGAAATACAAAGGATAAAGGAAGAACTGATTGTTTTGGAAAAAAGAAAGCTGGCTGCACAGGGATTGAGAAAATGTGAAAAGTGCGGAAACATTCTGGTGCTGGACAGTGTGTTCTGTAATAAATGCGGCGAAAAGCTGGAAGAACTGTTTTCCGGTACACAACAGAATCCGTATGTGTGTGCAAAGTGCGGCACCCCTTACAATGAAGGTGCGGTTTTCTGCACAGGATGCGGAAATAAGCTTGGATAACATTTTAGAAGGGGGAAAGTGAAAATGGCATTATTAGGAAATATTCTCTGGTTTATATTTTTCGGTTGGTGGAACTTTTTGCTGTATGGATTACTTGGAATAATATTCAGTATTACGATTATAGGAATTCCCATCGGAAAAGCGCTGTTTCAATATGCCAAACTTATGGCGCTGCCTTTCGGAAAAGTAATCATTAAGGAAACAGAATTGAAGGGCAAAGAAAACGTTTCCGTAATCCGCCGGGTTGGAGGAATGATAGCGAATATTCTGTGGCTGCCGATAGGAATTATTACCTTTATATTAAATATCGGAACTATGATAGTCTGTGCAATTTCAATTATCGGAATACCGGTAGCTGTGGTGATTGCCAGAAGCTGTAAATTCCTGCTTTGGCCGGTGGGAGCTAAGGTCATCACAAAGGATAAAGCGGATACACTTAAAATGGAAAGAGCAATGACGAAAGTGATGCAGACCAATGCAGCGGCAGGTAATACAGCGGTATATAGCCAGGCAGCGTCCGCTCAGGGAATACAATTACAGCAGGCTCCACCGCAAACGGTCATGCCGCAGACAATTTCTGTAAATCCGGCACCTGATTTGCAGCAAAATCCACAGTCAGGTCAGCGATTGGAAAACATTAAGGAAACCGGAGGGAAAGCGGTATCAGCTATTGCAGAGACCGGCGGGAAGGCAGTATCAGCCATTGCAGAGACCGGTGGGAAGGCAGTGTCAGCTATTGCGGCAACGGGCAGTGCCGGAGTATCTGCCCTGAGTAACAGACAAAAGATGATAAAAGAAAAAATCTTGGCAAGGCAGACGGATGTAACAACAGACGATCTGCTGATGCAGGCGGAAGCAAAGCTGTACCGAAACAGTGCTATGGCATGGATTATGCCGTTTCTGGAATATATAACGTTGATCATAGGTGTGCTAAGCGGAATCCTTGGATTGATTCAGATGCGAAGTTTCCAGGGTCTGTTTCAAGGATTTATTGCAGCTGCACCGTTGATGATCCTGGCTGCCCTGTTGGGTATGATAAAGCGAAACAGGATATTTACGATTGCTGTGCTGGGAGTTCAGCTTGTGTCTCACATTTCTATCATCCTTATATCGTTGCTGAGAACCGCAACAGGGTTTGGTATTGACATTAAAGGAGTGATATTTGGTAATGTGTTATGGATTGTATGTTATATCGGATCTATTGTGGTATATGTATATACTTCCATAGTAAAAAGCGGTACAGGGCAGAAGCAGGCAGCATCCTCAAATATACAGCCGATTTCTGAAGAAGTTCCCTTTAAAGTCAAAAAATTTTGCAGCCGGTGCGGCAAAGAAACTCCCGAAGGAATTGCCTTTTGCGGCAACTGCGGCGCAAAAATAGAGTAGCATGAGAAAGAGTGGAAGGATGATCCGGATGAAACAAAGTCGTAAAAAATATAAAATGATGATTGCCGCAACGTGTGCTGCAATGTTGTTATTGAGCGCCTGCGGCGGCGAAGATAACAACAAAACCGTATCCGGCACCGGCGATAGTACAGTTTCAGGAGAGCAGGAAGAGACGGTTCCGGAAAACCGGGATGGATCCGCAAAGCAGAACGGCAGCGGTAATACAGGCGTTGATGCAGAAAGCGGATCGGAAAGCAAATTGAAGGAGCCTGCTGCCACTCCGGAACCTGTGGTTCGGGAGATGCACGGCGAATTGGAGGCGGAGCTTGAGGAGAAGATTAAGGCGTTGTATGAGCAGCGCCTTCTTCTGCAGGAAGCGGTGAGAACCATTGTGGCTGAGGAGATAGAAAAAACATCCTTTGTGACCGTAGATCCCAAAGAGCAGTTTTCCGTTACGGAGGTGTTAATTGACGAGGCCACTGGAAATCCTGTTGTTTCAGAGGCGGTCAAGGAATTTCTCCGGGCTGGGGCGGAAGGAAGATCCATACAGGATATGTGCCGGGCGGCGCTGGAAGGAGGAGCCGCGCAGATTCCGGATTATCTGGCGGGAACCATGGAAGGCTCCCTGCAGGACGCGGTCACTTCCCTGATCGGTATCGACATATTTACTCCTATAAGCACTATTTCTCAGTGGATGAACCCGGATCAGGAGCCCACGGCACTTCTGCAGGGCATGGTGGAGGAGCAGCAAAAGGATGTCAGCGCCCTGCTTCTTTTTATGCAGCAGGAGGAGATCGGCGCTGCAGATATTTATAAAGTATCCCAGATGGTGCAGGCAGTGGGCTTGCGGACGCAGGAGATCGCAGCTGCCAGAGGAGACAGCCGAGAATATGTAGATACGGTGTTCAGGTTAAGCGGTCTTGGAGATCAATATGCGGCTGTGGAGGCGCAGCTGGCGGCCTATGGGGAGATGCTGCTGCCGGATACCATGCCGGAATATGATGAGGAAGAAGAGAAACGGGTCGGCGGGCTGCAGGCGGCGGTAAGTGAAAAACTGAAGCAGTATGAGGCATTATGTTCCTTTTCCATGGGAAATATCTCCGCCAATTATGATGTGGAAGGTTTCCGGGAAGCCCAGAAGGCAGCTTCTCAGGCGGGCCTTCTGGGAGGAACGCTTTTCGGGGATCTGGTCGGCGGGCTTATGACAGAGAGCGAACAGGTATTTATCGGGCAGATACAGGAAAACCGCAGGACGTTTTGCGATAGGCTGACGGATTTCATGGAGGAAAGCTATGTGG